>NZ_JBCAUP010000012.1:0-232222 GCF_038433355.1 Brucella cytisi | reverse complement strand
ATGGTTATCCTGCGCGAGGCGATCAGCGTCTACTGGACGCTGGTCAAGATCATGTTGCCGGTGATGGTGCTGACGCAGCTGGCAATCGAGATGGGCCTGATCAAAGCCATTTCTCCTGCCTTCGCTCCCGTCATGCAGTTCGTGGGGCTGCCGCCTGAAGCCGGTTTTGTTTGGGCTATGAACCTGCTGGTGGGCGTGTGGAGCGGGGCAGTGGTGATGTTCGCCGTCTTGCCGGTCGACACACTCACCACAGCTCAGGTGACGATCCTCGGTTCGCTTTTCCTCTTCGCTCATGCTCTTCCCATCGAACAGCGTATCGTACAAAAGGCTGGTCCGCGCCTGATCGTGTCGACCCTGATCCGGCTTGGCGGCGGCCTTGTTTTCGCATGGGGGATCAACCTGATTTCCAGCCGTACCGGCTGGCTGGCAGAACCGGCTGCACCGGGCTGGGTGCCGGGCCATTACGATTCAAGCTGGAGCAGCTTCGTCGCCGATACGGCTTCCACGCTGGTCTGGATATTTATCGTCCTGCTCGGTCTGGTGGCTGTGCTGAGAACAATGGACGCGCTCGATGTGACGCGCTTCCTCAACCTGCTTCTTTCACCCTTGTTGCGCTTGCTCGGCATATCGAAAAATGCCGCTCCATTGACCGTGGTCGGGCTGGTGCTGGGACTGTCCTATGGTGGAGGTCTCATCATCCGTGAAGCACAGCGCGGACACATTCAGCCTCGGGACGTCTTTCTCGCGTCGAGTTCATGGGGCTGTGCCACAGCCTGATCGAAGATACGCTGATCGTGGTGGCTCTTGGCGCGGATATCTATGTCGTCCTGTTCGGTCGATTGATTTTCTCCATTGTTCTGGTCGCGATATTCGCCAGACTTCTGCGCGGAACGGGCGACGCCTTCTTCTTCCGCTTCCTTTATCGGGATACACTGCACGGCAACGGTCGGTTGGAGCCTGGTTCGACCGTTAAACAATCAACAGGTCCCTAGGTCCGCCGAAGGAACCGGCGATCAGGCAGTGTGCTGTTCCTGATTGGCGCAGGAGGCAGTACTTTCGTCAGACCATAAATCTGATACCACACTGGATATCGAAGATATCAGTAGCTTCGAACCATAGAATCCGGGGAGCCGGGCGTTCAGTGCCGGAGTGCCGGCTTCCGCGATAGTACGCGCCTATCTTTTCCGCTTTCGTGATCTGATGCAGATAAACGTTCGCAAGGCTGGTCGTATAAAACCGGTGTCTGGCCATTGTCGTTTCTCGCTTGGACCGGTTGTTTTTCGCGGGACCGGCGCCTCAAAAACCCGGACTTTCATTACCGGATGTGTTTTCAGGCAGGGTTTGTCAGGAGTGTTCGCCTGCACTGTTGACTTCTGGGAGCTGTTAGGTTGATATCAATGTAATTGAAAGGACGTCAGGTTGCCAGGACGGCGACAACCGTTCCTGAGACAATCAGAAAGAAGCAGCTTGTCGCAGATAAAGAAGGCAGCCTCCTGCTAACCTGACGCGTTAAGTTAGAATGGGAGAGAAATGATGAAGATTGTGACCAGTCTGAGCTTTCAGGGCCAGTGCCGGGAAGCCTTTGAATTCTACGCTCGGGTCCTGGGCGGAAAGATTACCGCTGCAATGCCCTATGGCGACGGTCCTCCAGACATGCCTATCAAAAACGAGAAGTACAAAACCTGGCTGATGCACTGCTGGCTGGAAGTTGGTGATCAGGCTCTGATGGGCGCAGATATGGATGTTGATTGGGCCCGGAATATCGACAAGCCAAAAAACGGCTTCGATGTCACTTTACACACCGGGGACAAGGCCGAGGGCCAGCGCTGGTTCGATCAGCTGTCTGATGGTGGCAAGGCGGTCATGCCCTTCGGCGAGACCTTCTGGTCTCCCGGCTTCGGTTCCCTCGTCGACAAATTCGGCATTCCCTGGATGGTCAATACCATTCCGTCGCCCGACTGGAAACCGGCACAGGGCTGATCCTGAAACACCAGTCAAAAATGGATTGGTTGCCGGCTGCACCGAACCGCGCGCGTCCGGGGAATATAGTGTGCTCCAGCTTTTATTGGCGCCAGAAAGCACATGTCGGGTAGTACTATGAGCATATCCTATCGCTGGGTTATCGTGGCTGCAGGTGGTCTCTTGGGGTGCGTCGCCATCGGAGCGATGTTTTCGCTTCCGGTCTTCCTGCGGCCTATGGCGCAGGATACCGGCTGGTCCGTTACCGGAATATCCGCGGCAATGACTTTTGGCTTCCTCGCCATGGCAGCCGCGAGCATGGTGTGGGGTAGTCTTTCCGACCGGTTTGGTCCGCGCCCCGTTGTGTTGACGGGATCGCTCGTTCTGGCGTCTAGTCTCGCTCTCGCCAGCCGGGCAGGAACGCTTGGTGAATTCCAACTCCTCTTCGGTCTTCTGGTTGGCACGGCGACTGCCGCTGTCTTTGCGCCCATGATGGCGTGCGTGACAGGCTGGTTCGAAACACAACGTGGTCTGGCAGTCTCGCTCGTTTCGGCGGGTATGGGCATGGCGCCAATGACCATGGCACCGTTGGCGGCGTGGCTGGTGACTATCCACGATTGGCGGACTGCCATGTTGATTGTTGCCGGAATCGCGGCATCCCTCATGGTCCCCGCAGCGCTTCTGGTGCGTCGACCGCCAGCCCTCGATGAGGGGTCGCGAGAAATGGTGGTGGATGAGCCCCACGCGGATATGGGTGTGCGGCAGGCGGTGCGATCGCCGCAATTCATCACACTGATGTTGGCGAACTTCTTTTGCTGCGCAACTCATTCCGGGCCGATCTTCCATACGGTGAGTTATGCTGTGACTTGCGGCATCCCCATGATCGCGGCCGTTTCGATCTACAGCGTCGAGGGATTGGCCGGTATGTTTGGTCGTATCGGGTTCGGTCTTGCCGGAGACCGCTTCGGCGCCCAGCGTGTGCTGGTGATCGGACTTCTTGCACAGGCATTTGGCGTACTCGCCTATGTGTTCGTCTCGACGCTTGGACCCTTTTACGCCGTCGCCGCTCTGGTCGGCTTCATTTATGCTGGCACAATGCCGCTCTACGCCGTGATCATACGGGAGAATTTTCCGTTGAAGATGATGGGCACGATCATTGGTGGTACGGCAATGGCTGGCAGCCTCGGGATGTCGACCGGTCCGCTCCTGGGTGGGCTGGTCTATGATCGTTTCGGCTCTTACGCGCTGATGTATGTTGGTTCCTGGGGCATGGGTCTGGCGGCGGTCTTGATCCTGATGACATTCCGTCCGTTTCCCGTACGCCAGACCCGGCTAGCGTCAGTTTAGGTGGCCATTCTGGTTGAGCGATCGCGGTTTTTTGTACGTTTCTGCCAGTTTTCACCGCTATTGAATGGAGAAGGTCCTGGATGGCAAATCTCGTCTTTGCATTGAACCAGTCACTGGATGGCTATGTTGATCACATGGCTTTTGTGCCTGATCCAGTTGTTTTCCGTCATTTCATCAATGATCAGCGAAGCCTGACCGGCATGGTCTACGGTCGGCGAATGTACGACGTCATGCGGTACTGGGACGAGGATCACAGCGAGTGGGGCGAGGCAGAAAGAGAGTATGCGCGAGCCTGGCGCAGCCAGCCGAAGTGGGTCGTGTCACGCTCATTAAAGTCCGTTGGCCCGAATGCCACTCTCATTGACGATGACGTTGAGGTATTCATAACCGGGCTGAAAGCCCGACTCGCGGGGGTAATTGAAGTTTCCGGCCCGGAATTGGCGGGCAGTTTGTCCAGACTGGGTCTCGTCGATGAGTATCGTTTATACATCCATCCCGTTGTGCTCGGCGGTGGCAAGCCGCTGTTTTGCGGCCCGCAACCGCCTTTGCGTTTCAAAGGAAGTGATCGCATCTCGGATGATGTGATCAGGTTGACATATGTTCCTGCGTAATTGCAGTGATCGATTGATAGCTCCCTGCGGTCGCTCTGGGACAGGCAGGCCGACGTGTCCTGATACAGTGAACCCGTACCGGAGTGGCCAGCGGGGTGATCGGAAAATCGTATCTGCTTTGCATACCAAAGTAGAGGGGGCAGCTTGAGAGGCGAATGAACGCTCACCTGTTACCTCCGGAAGCGGACACAGGTTTCAGGAAATGCCTTACAACAGGTCCTGCTTCACCGATATGGAACGCGTGCAGTGTCTCCTGGTCAAGCTGGTCGGTATGCGTCACACGTCTGTGCTGGCGCTGATGTTCTATCCAGCTTTCGACGATGAAAGCCTCTACTACCTTGCCGGGATCGGCAACGTCCTCCCACACGTCCCAGCGGATCGCGCCATCGCGTTGACGAGCAGAACTGAAACTGATCAACGCTGCGATAAAGTCAGGTTGACGGTCAGGATCTACGCGATACTCGATTTCAATCAGGACCGGTCCGCGATCATTTTCGGGAGGGGTAGCGACCACCGGCTCGACCCAGTGGTTGGAGGGGGCGAGATCCACAGCTGCGTCTTTTGGCAATTGCCAGATGCGCGCGAGCAGAACAGTTGATGCCAATCCGGCTGCAGCGACGGTCAACGCAGTAGCGACATTGGCTTTCGTCGCCAGCGTACCCCACAATATACTGCCGCCAGTCATAGCGCCCTGGAAAACCAGGAGATACACGGCAAGTGCTCGCGCTTTGACCCATCCCGGAGCGGCCATTTGTGCGGCAACATTCAAGGAGGTCAGCATTCCGATCCAGGCGAGGCCACCTGCGAACATCGCCGCCCCTGCGAGCCAGGCATTGGGCACAACAGACAGCATCAGGGTCGCAAGAGCGAACAGGCAGGTCGCCCAGATCGAGATCGTATTGGCCTCAACTTTCTTGCGTATGCGCTTCAGCAGCAAAGCGCCTGCAATCGCGCCAATCCCCATTGCCCCCAGAAGCGCGCCGTAGCCGGCCGCATCCAGTCCAAGAGCTCGACGTCCTATCAATGGCAGCATGGCCCAAAGTGCACTGCCGAACAGGAAAAAACTGAATGCCCGGATTAGCACCAGTCGCATCGCAGCTGAGTGCCGGGCATATCGATACCCGGCTTTCAGGGCGCCAAAGAAATGTTCAGGTGGCAGGCTGCTGACATACGCCTGACGCTTCCAAACGAACAAGACCCCAAGAACGGCAACGACTGAAAGGGCGTTCAGCGCAAACACAGCCGGTGTTCCTGCGATTGCGACAATTACGCCTCCAAGAGCCGGGCCAATTGCACGTGAAATATTGATGCCGAGGCTATTCAGCGCAATAGCGTCAGGCAGGGCTGGTTTATCTACCAGTTCCGGTACTATGGCCTGGAACACCGGTGCACTGAGTGCCGCCGAAATACCTAACATGAATGTCACGCCAAGCAGAACCCAGGGCGTTGTCAAGCCGCTCAGGGTTAGCAGGGAGAGGATGGCCGCCGCTGTCAAACCAAGTAACTGTGCGGCCAGCAGCATTCTCCGGCGGTCAATGATGTCAGCCAGCGCTCCCGCCGGTAGCGCCAGGAGAAACATCGGAAGTGTCGTAGCCGCCTGAACCATCGCAACCAGCAATGGGCTCGGAGACAGCGAGGTCATCAGCCACGCGGAACCGACGTCGTTCATCCATGTTCCGATATTGGAGATAATCGTCGCAATCCATAGCGCTCTGAAGACAGGAAAGCTCAATGGACTTCTGGTTGAAGGTGTTTCTGACTGAGGTATCGTCATCCTGGCTCCTTCCCGGTGGAAGCGAGAAATGGGCTTTTGAGTGGGTGCGATATGTTCGCTCCCTCTCTGATTGGCAAAGAGGGGCGGTTCAGACCGCCCAGCATCCGCAGCCCAATGTGCCCCAGAAAGTTCCGGCGTCTGATACCGGTACATTCGCACCCAGGGCGGCTGCGTGATCATGGCCATGCACCGAACAGTTGTTTGCGCAACCGCAATGCAGAGACAGTTTCCGTCGTGCTTCCTTCGTTTGATAATACCCGCCGAAAGTGGCAACTGGTGACCAGTCGGGCATTGGCGCAGGCAATTCAGGCGCGAGCGACGCGTAATCGCCATCGCCGTGAACGATCCTGCCGCCAAGCACCGTCAAGACGGAACGGAGATGCACGATATCGTTCTCGGGTACCGAAAAATAGTCGTCGGAAAGTACAGCGAGATCGGCAAGTTGCCCGACCTTAATCTGGCCCTTCTTGCCTTGCTCATTCGAAAACCAGGTGTTGGCCTCGGTCCACAGCCGTAATGCAGTCTCGCGGTCGAGACGATTGGCCACCGGGTAGAGCGCAAGCCCGCCTACTGTCCTGGATGTCACTAACCAGGAGAGCGAGACCCACGGGTTATAACTGGCCACGCGGGTAGCATCAGTACCGCCGCCAACAGGAATACCGGCAGCGAGCATCTTCTGGATCGGCGGTGTACGCTCGGCAGCCTT
Organism: Brucella cytisi; assembly: GCF_038433355.1. Taxonomy (NCBI): domain Bacteria; kingdom Pseudomonadati; phylum Pseudomonadota; class Alphaproteobacteria; order Hyphomicrobiales; family Brucellaceae; genus Brucella; species Brucella cytisi. The sequence goes on along the minus strand of NZ_JBCAUP010000012.1, from coordinate 225,825 downwards.
CGCACCGTAACGCTCGACAAAATATTCGCCCTGATAGGCCATACGATGCTGGACCGCAATACCACCGCCCAGTGCCGCAATACGATCAATATTTCGATCACTGATGGTCTCTGCATGATCGAAGAACCAGTTTATGCCGGAAATCGGCACATCGCGGTTTACCTTCTCGAAAACATCAAGGGCCCGGCTGATCGTCTCGTCATAAGTGGCGTGCAGACGCCATGGCCATTTGTTCTCCGCCAAAAGGCGGACAACCGGCTCAAGGTCGCGTTCCATATCAGGTGGCATTTCCGGACGCTCGACGCGGAAGTCCTCAAAATCGGCAGCAGAATAGACAAGCATCTCACCCGCACCATTATGCCGGTACGTGTCATCACCTTGTCCTGGTGAAACCTGCTTGACCCACGACGAGAAGTCGGCAAGTTCTTCCTTCGGCTTCTGCGTGAAGAGATTATAACTGATACGGACTGTTAACTCGCCGTCGGCGTGCAGTTTTTCGACTATCTCGTAGTCGTCTGGATAGTTCTGAAAGCCACCGCCTGCGTCGATGACACTGGTCACACCAAGTCCATTGATCTCCCGCATGAAATGACGTGTGGAGTTGACCTGATACTCCGGCGGAAGTTTTGGACCTTTGGCCAACGTCGCGTAAAGGATCGTAGCGTTGGGTTGGGCAAGCAGGAGACCGGTAGGATTGCCCGCTGCATCGCGCACGATTTCTCCTCCGGGAGGGTTCGGTGTATCTTTCGTATAGCCCACTACGCGCAGCGCTGCGGCGTTGAGAAGTGCGCGATCATAAAGATGCAGGATGAAGACTGGCGTGTCCGGCGCAATGGAGTTTATTTCATCGAGTGTAGGTAAGCGCTTTTCAGTGAACTGATGCTCGGTAAAGCCACCGACGACGCGGACCCATTGCGGCGCCGGAGTGCGATCTACCTGTTGCCTGAGCATGGCAAGCGCGTCGGCAAGGCTGGGAACGCCATCCCAGCGCAATTCCATATTGTAGTTCAGGCCGCCTCGAATGACATGCGTGTGGCTATCGATCAGTCCCGGAATGAGGCGGCGGCCCCGGACGTCGATGACTGTTGCAGTGGGTGCCATAGCACGTATCTCGGCCTCGGTTCCGACTGCCAGGAACTTGCCATCTCTGATCGCCACTGCTTCGGCTGACGGGTTTTGCCGGTCGAGCGTTGTGATCTTTGCGTTGACGATAATCAGGTCGTTTTCCTGCATTGTAGTTTCCTGTGCAAAGCCGCGTGACGAAGACAGCAGAGCCGAGGCAGCAAGGCCTGCGAGCGCTTGGCGACGGTTCGGACGATACATTTTAGCCTCCTCACATTATTTCCCGGCGAAGCCACCGATGGGCTCCTTCTCCTGCAGATCATCCAAATTCATTGTTGTGGCCTTCTGATCAGATCCAGCCACGCTACGAGGAGAAAACCTCCCGTCAGTCCCAGATGCTCGAAGAAGGAATTGGCGGCCATGAAGCGTTCCTGACCGAACGGCATTTCCCAGAATCGTAATGCGACGAGTGTGGCCATAAGGGTAAATCCGCCGAGCGCCAGCGCCCCCAGCCAGCGCCCCCATCCCGTCAGGATCATCGCGGAAGCAACCAGTTCCAGAATGATTACCGCTCCGGCGAAAACAGCTGGTGGATTGAGCCCGAAATGCGTCATCTCGCCGATTGCGCTTTGGAAGTCCGTCAGTTTGACGAGGCCGCCCTGTATATATGCGGCGCATAATCCCAGATGAGCCAGAAAATGTACGGTTCTTGATGCGGAGCCGTTCTCGTGTAACTTGAATGACATTCTGACAACTCCGGCTATTATCAGGATTGCGTTTGAATGATTAGGCGCAATGGCCAGGCGACCCTTTCCTGCAGGCCGCTGGCACTGCCGGATTATTTGGCCGGGTTGGGGCCGATGCGTTCTGCATGGGCGACCCGTTCGGGAGCTTTGTGAACCATGGTGTAGGCATAGTCGACGCCCATGCCATAAGCGCCGGAATGTTCTCTCACTATCTCCATCACAGCGTCATAAGTATCGCGCCGGGCCCAGTCGCGCTGCCATTCCAGCAGGACTTGTTGCCAGGTTACCGGCACTATTCCGGCCTGGAACATGCGGTCCATCGCATATTTGTGAGCATCGGCGGACGTACCACCTGAAGCGTCGCCCACCATATAGATGTCGTAGTCAGTGTCGTGCAGACACGACAGGGCGAATGTCAGGTTACACACTTCGGTCCACAGCCCGGAAACGACAATCTTCTTGTGACCGTTTGCGGCGTTTGCGGCCAGCGCGTCGCGCACATTCTGGTCGTCCCAGGAATTCATCGAGGTCCGCTCCAGAAGCTTGTTGTCAGGAAAGACGGCCAACAGTTCAGGGAAAGTGTTTCCGGAAAAGCTCTCGGTCTCCACGGTGGTTATAGTGGTCGGAACCTGGAAAGCCTTTGCAGCCTTGGCAAGGCCCACGACATTGTTTTTCAAAACCTGCCGGTCAATCGACTGGACACCGAATGCCATCTGGGGCTGCTGGTCGATGAAAATGAGCTGGCTGTTTTGTGGCGTTAGAACTTCGAGCTTGCTGGACATCAGGAACTCCGGTGGTTTGTAAGGTTGAGAATTCGCGATCAGACCTGATCGGCATCTTTTGGCGTGTTGGCACTGTTCCGTATGGCAAATGATTTCTCATGCAGGCATGACTGAACGATACCCGTCTGGCCTTTCAGCCATTGCACGCCAGCTTCTCCGGCAACCATACCGAGGAGCCCGAGAAGTGCGATAATTGGAGGGGCCGGCGACCTGACCGAAAGTCCGGCATAAAGAGCGCCGACGACCATGCCGACCGCAAGCGAAACGAGATAGGGGTGCAACTGGCTCATTGAGACAAATTCCTCAGTGGATTGCGGTCGCAGATGGATTTAAGGCCGCCGGTTACCAAAGACAGATTGATCGCGAGTGGATGGTAACATCGTTGACGATTGCGAATAATTGTCACAATAATTGGCATTCAATTGCGCCAGGTGTAATAATTGAAATGGACGAATTAAAAGCGCTTCGCACATTTCTCACTGCTGCGGAAAAGCGAAACTTCGCACAGGCTGCGAAAAAGCTTGACGTAACGCCTGCTTCTGTAACCCGAACTATCGCCGCGCTTGAGGCCGAACTGGGTGTACAGCTATTTGTTCGCACTACCCGGCAGGTGTCATTAACCAACGATGGCGCGGTGTTCGCGGCGCGTATTGAACCGGCAATGGAGGCTTTTGACAACGCTCGCGCCGAGCTGATGGCGGCGCACAAGGCTGATGAGGGGCGCATCAGGATTAATGCTCCGATGTCGCTCGGTCAGCGCGTTCTGGCACAGATACTGTGCGGCTTCAGATCAATCTACCCGAAGATCAAGTTGGAAATTTCATTGACGGATGAGCTGCTGGATATGATTGATGAGGATTTCGATCTGGCTGTTCGTATCTCGGAACCACCCTCAGACAAGTTTACGATCTGGAGGAAAATTTGTGCTGTACGGCGCGTCATGGTGGCCGCACCTGGGACGACTTTTGCCATGATAAGCCATCCGAAGGAAATCGCAGCCGAAGCTTGCTTCGGCTACAGCTCAGAAAGCGGTCCTGAACTCTGGCAATTGTCCAACGCTGGCACAAACCATACAATAATTGCCGGAAGTTGCGTCAGTTCCAACAATGGAGAAGTTCTCGCCCGTATGGCCGCCGACGGAAACGGCGTTGCTCTTCTGCCCACGTTTATCGTGTCCGAATTTCTGGCGGCAGGACAACTCATCACCATTCTGCCGGACTGGCAGCCGCCCCAACTTTGGCTGACACTCTATTATCCGCCCTATCAAAAACTTCCTCCGCGAATTGCGGTGTTTTCCGAGTACTTTGAGAAGAACATTACGTCACTGGTAACAGCAATCGGGTAACTCCCTTCTCTGCGAGATTGCACTTGGTCGTCAAAGGTACTGGCGCGCGGAGGGTTCTGCTGTTGAATGACGAAATGATTGGCCTGCCCTTCACGGGACATGTTCCCAAAGTAGGATGTCAGCCTTCATCTGGAAGTATCGTACCCTGTCGGTCGTGTGTCTCGCTCATCCCAAAGCGTTGCCTGTAGGTAGCTGGCGATATTCCCGTTAGTCTGAGAAACAGTTTCCGGAACGCTGCGGGATCTGAATACCCGACTTCCCACGCAATCCTGTTGACCGGGCTGAGCGTGCGTTCGAGTGCTTCCCGCGCCTTGGCAATGCGGACATTTTGAAGGTAATCGTTGGGACGATGACCGCTCGCAGCGGTAAAACGGCGCAGAAAAGTGCGTTCGGTCATACCAGCAATAGCATGTAACTGTGGCAGGCTCAGATTCTGGCGGAAATGGGCATGGATATAATGCTGCGCACGCCGGATCGCATCGTCACTGTGATCGAAATTCGGAACGAAAGCTACAAAGGGCCGCTGGCTGGATCTTGGCGGATCAATCAGCAAAAAACGCGCCGTGGCAAGCATGGTAGCCGGGCCGAGGACCCGTTCGACTATGGTCAGGCCCAGATCGGTCCATGCCAGGATGCCGCCCGCGGTCAGGATGTCACCATCGTCAAGCACCATATGTTCTGCGGCGACCAGAACCGCAGGAAACCGGCGCGCCAGCTGTTCGGCAAAGGCCCAGTGCGTTGTGGCCGGACGCCCGTCCATCAGGCCCGTTTCTGCGAGCACGAATGCCCCCGCGCAAACCGAACACAAAACCACCCCGTCATCATGATGTGCACGTAACCAGCGCGCCGCCACAGGTTCCGGCGCCATATGTTCAGGCATGATGATGCTTGGCGGAGAGATCAGATAGCTCAGTCTATGCGAAACACCTGGATGGCTCTCCCAGACACATTCGACGTTGCTCCCCCTGGGTTGCCAGTGAGTGACCCGGATGAAACGGGATTTGTCTCCGCTCCACTCGCCAGCGATGCGAAACAGATCCGTCAGTCCGTGTATCGCTGCCATCTGGCAGCCGGAGTAAATCAGGAGACCGACTTCTGCTGATGGATCCATTGTCTGTTTTGCCCCGACATTTGTCATTTTCGCCACGTCCATCTTTGCGAGGAAAGACTTACCTTTGTCTACACCGAAACCGAAAGGACATGCGATGGATTTCCCAATGAACCGGCGCACAGTGCTAAGACTGGTGGCCTCCACCGCGGCCACAGCTGCACTGCCACGTATGGCTTTTTCTGCAACCCAAGGAGATATCACAATGGCTACGACCACCACCAAAGACGGCGTCGAAATCTTTTACAAGGACTGGGGTCCAAAAAACGCCCAGCCGATCATGTTCCACCATGGCTGGCCGCTGAGCTCGGACGACTGGGACGCACAGATGCTGTTCTTCCTTTCTAATGGCTATCGCGTTATCGCTCATGATCGCCGGGGGCACGGCCGCTCTGCACAGGTTTCAGAAGGTCATGATATGGACCATTATGCTTCTGACGCATTTGCAGTCGTCGAGGCCTTGGATCTCAGAAACGCGGTCCATATCGGCCATTCGACGGGTGGTGGTGAAGTCGCCCGCTATGTCGCAAGGCATGGTGAACCGGCAGGTCGGGTCGCCAAGGCTGTCCTTGTCTCCGCAGTTCCTCCGCTCATGCTGAAGACGGAGTCCAATCCGGAAGGCTTGCCGATTGACGTATTCGATGGTTTCCGTTCGGCGCTTGCTGCAAATCGTGCACAGTTTTTCCGCGATGTTCCCGCCGGTCCGTTTTATGGTTTCAACCGTGAGGGTGCTACGGTTCAGGAAGGTGTGATCCAGAATTGGTGGCGTCAGGGCATGATGGGTGGAGCAAAGGCGCATTTTGACGGCATCAAGGCATTTTCGGAAACTGATCAGACAGAAGACCTGAAGGCTATCGGTGTGCCTACACTGGTGCTTCACGGTGAAGACGACCAGATTGTACCGATTGCAGATGCTGCACATAAGGCGATCAGGTTGCTCAAGAACGGTACCCTCAAGACCTATCCAGGATTTTCACATGGCATGCTGACCGTTAATGCGGATGTCCTCAACGCCGACCTGCTGGCATTCGTGAAGGATTAATTGAACCGAGCAGGCAGACGCCGCGCGAAACAGCGTCTGCCATATACTTTCCAGGTGGAAGAAATTTTAATGCGGCGTCTCTTTCTGGAGACGAAATTATGTCAGAACGATTGTACACTCTGAAAACAAAACCGGGAACGCCTTGCGATTGCGTTCCCGGTCCAATAGTCCCCGTGGACAATTGTCTTCAGGTATCTGGTCAGCCGTTGAGCGCGTCCTTGACAGCTTTCGCAGGCGTAAAAGCAAGCTTTTTCGACGCCGCGATTTTGATCGTAGCGCCAGTGCCCGGATTGCGTCCTTCACGCTCAGCCGTTTCCTTTACCTTGAATTTCCCGAATCCGGGTATATTGGTCTCCGCGCCGGATTTTGCCGCGTCGGCAATCTGGCGGAACACGCTATCGACGACAGATTTTGCCTGCGATTTGCTCAGGTTCTGTTCGCTGGCAAGTTTCTCTGCAATTTCAGTTGCTGTGGTCACGAGTTTCACTCCCTTTCGATGAAGCCTTATGCTGTGATTATGGTTACGAATGGTCCGCCGCGATACACAAGGATGCCGTTGGCAAAGCAAAGTTGGGCAGAAATCCCCAGAAAACTGGCGTTACTTCCGCTGAGATATCGTCGGTGGGATGAAAAAGGCGAGCGGAAGGCGGCACTGTGATGCCAGGTGAAACGCCCAAACCGAAGGAAGTCGCGGAACCACTGGCGAATTCAGGCACGATCAGGTCATGGTTCCGTGCGCGAGATTTTACCCGGATTCCATCAATTGTCAGCGTCAGTGATGTATCCTGAATGCAACCCGTCCCCGCTGATCCCCAGCAGGAAGTCCATCGTCAGCCACGCGAATGAACAGGCTCAGACGGGTGGTCGTTGACCCGGATGGTCCCATCCGGGTCAACCTGGTCGAGCGCTTCTACGTTCGGTCAGTCGCCTTTGATTTGCGTACTGATCAAAAGCAAGGATCAGCGCCGGAAACTTTTCACTGCGGAGTCAAAAAAGCTGAAAATGGCATCACCAGCAATCGCACCTGCCGCAAAAACCTCCATTCCGTGTTTTCCTTCTTCACCTGCTACTCTTGTCCACACAATCCGAATGACAATACCTGCCAGGACGGCCCAGCCAGCTGCCGGAAAACTGATCAGCAGACCGGTCGCAAAGAGCACACCGATCTGGCGTTTTGAGCCGCCGATGAATTGAAGCAGGGCGCCTGGAATCGCCCAGAGAAACAAAGACCATCCGACTCCCGGTGCCACACCGGCTTCAATTGTGGCCGCATAGACTTTGTTCACAGGCGCAACAAGTCCCTGGTCGAAATAATACTGATACGAAAAGAAAACCACCGCTCCAGCAACAACCAGCGCGAACATCGAAGCAAGCAGCTGCTGTCTTCGGCCATCCCTTTCGAAGACAGGATCATTTTCCTTTCGTCTGAGAATATAGCCAGCTTTGAGATCATATCCCATATCAGCAAAGGCCGGCCCCGTGGCGGCCGAAAATCCGACCAAAAGGGCAAGTGCCGGTGCAGGAAAGCCAATTAACATGCCGATGATCAAGGTAATTAATGCAACCGCGAAGGCCGGAAACCACCCTGAATGCATAGCTGCCAAGCCGACAATCAACTCGTGAACATAGGCGGCTGTTGCAGCATAGAGGACAAAAATCAGCAGCATACCGAACGACATCTCTCCGATCAGCCCACCAATCAATGCAATGAGAATTGCGATTGCGATATAAAGTACAGCACCCAACCCAAGCGCCTGGCGCACTTCTTTGTTGGATGTAGCCGCTGACCGGCTCGTCTCGACGGAACCCTTGTCCCGATGCACAAACAGGGCGATAACCTGAAAGAGTGCTACTAATCCAGCCCCGATCATAAAGCCGTGGGGAATATAGGCAGCCATCAGATCGCCGTCGGGAAGCACGCCGCCGAACAGTTGCGGTGAATAACCTCTCAGTAACAGGCCTACCCCGAACATGGACAGCGCCCAGATGTTCCCGATGAACGCAACGCCGAATGCAGACATCGGAACCTTGAAAAATGCGCCGATGATCCCGACAATAAAACCTGCTCCCATAAGAACGGCTTTCTTGCCGCCTTCGTCGCCCGCTTTGATCGCCTCAGCTGCCGCAACGCCAGGTGGCCATGCGCCCTCTGCCGGAAATATACGGGAATCAAACATGCGGTACAGAAGGTAGGCGTCCAGCAACATCGCGAGAAACGCGCCAATGAACATCGGCATGATCAGATCGGAACGCCCGAGAACAAACGGTATTCCGATCGGAAGCAGCAGACTGTTCGATGCACCGAACGTGGACGCGGATATAGCGCTTTGGGCCAGATTTTGTACATGGATCGAGCGGTATCGTGCAAAGATACCAACTGGTACACGGGCTAGCGCCATGGCAGCCATTGCACCGATGAGTGAAGTATTGGCTGAAACACCCAGCGATACAAGTAACTGGATGCCAATGATCGAACCGAAGACGCAAAGCACTGTAATCAGCAGAAGCGTCGACGGCTCGAAGAGGCTGGGGTGACGCCGCGGCGCCCCCCCTGTTTGGTCTGTCATATCGGTTCCCCAGGATTATTCTGACATCTTCAGGTGTTTTCACGCGTTCAGGAGGAGGCTCCCGTGTTTTCCCGTGCCGGGATCAGCTGGGGCGTGGATGGTATTTTCACGCCGTAATCCCGGTTTGCAGCCTCCGGCGATACAAGTTCCAGTGCGATGTCGCGCGCGATCGCATCGGGGTCACGCTCGGACAGTGCGCCATAACCGGCCCCGCCCGCCAGAACGAGTTCAACTATCTCGTCGGCCCGCGTAACCTGTACCAGGTCGCCTGTGCCGACATCGCGAAGCGTTTGGCCTGAGCTATCAATAACCCGACCGGATGCTCCTCCACCGGCATGCCCCCCGAACAGTCCCGGAATGGGGTTGTTTACGCCTTCCGGATAAAGCGAAACGAGTGTTGCCAGATCGTCATCGGCTATCTTGCGCAAGCGGACGCGTTGTCCAAGACCACCACGATGTTTGCCGGCTCCGCCGGAGTCGGTGAGATACGACTTTTCTATCACCAGGACAGGAACGCGAGCCTCAAATGTTTCAATTGAAGTATTTGCTGCTGACGTTGGATAAAGCAGGCCTGACTTGCCATCTCCATGGGCAGAACCACCCTGGCCGCCTCCGACGAATAACATGTCGGAATAGGTATTGCCGTTGGTATCGCGACCATAGACACTGGCGGCAACCGGCAGTCCGGTGAAAGCCTGCACCTGTCGTGGAGCAGCTTCTGAAAGCGCGCGGAAGATGTTCGGCGCAATATACCAGCCGGTCCTGGTTCTCAGGTTCACGGCAAGCGGTTTGTCACAATTAAGGATTGATCCTTCCGGCGCTTCGATGGAGAAGGCACGATAGCAACCCGCATTCCCCCGTACATTCGGCGTCAGCATACATTTCAGCGGATAGGTAGCGTGAGCCATTGTATAGTTGAGTGTGCAATTAAGGCCGCCTTGCGGCAATTGCGGTGGCGCACCGGTAAAGTCGAGGTGAATAGTATCGTCCCTGACTGTCAGCGCCAGGGGGTAGGTCATCCTGGTGCCGAGAGGATTGTTTGATACGCTGCCATGATAGGTACCGTCGGCCAGAGCCGATATTGCATCGCGCATCGCCTTTTCAGAACGGTCCTGTACCACCGAGGCCAGCGCGCGGAGGTCCTGCATTCCATAATCCTGCAAAAATGCTTGCAGACGTTCAGCGCCTATCCGGTTAGCTGCAACGAAGGAATGCAGATCACCCAGCACCTGTTCGGAATTGCGTACATTCTCGCCCAAAAGGCGTGTCAGCGTTTCGTTGAGTTTCCCGGCCTCGTAAAGTTTCATAGGCGGGATCTGAAAACCTTCTTCGTAGATTTCGCGCGCCCGCAAACTGTCTTTTGTTCCGCCGATATCCGAAACGTGACCAACCGTCCCCATGAGGCCGACCACCCGGCCCCCCAGGAATACCGGTGTTACGACTGCAATATCAAACAGGTGTCCCGCACAAAGCCACGGGTCATTGGTAATCAACACGTCGCCCGGCTTCAGCGTATCGGCTGGATAGCGTTCAAGCAAAGCTTTCACGGCGCGCGGCAGAGTAAGGTTGAACACAGGCATGGCTCGCGGTGAATGAGCTAGTGTCTCTCCCTCCGGGTCCAGGAGCTCACAGGCAAAATCCTGAGCTTCGGAGATTACCAGCGAGAAAGCAGTTCGACAGACGGTCAACCACATCTCTTCGACAACGTTGACCAGACGGCTCCACATGATTTCCAGAGAGATCGGGTCCGCTTCAATAAGTCGGGTTGCTTCAGCAAGCGGCATGTCGGCTGGAATTGTAACTTCGGCCGCGCCGGCCTGCGCGACCTCGATGACCAGGTTGAGTACGGCATCGATGCTGACATTGTCACCAGGAGGCACAATCGTCGTTGCCTCTCGTTCCTCGATAATGGCCGGTCCTGCAAGCCTGTCGCCTGTTTGCAGGGCATACCGGTCATAGACGGTAGCATCTTGCCACCCGCCCTCGAACCATGCGCGGCGGTGCCCTTTGACTTTTGCTTTTGCGTCGCCGCCTCCGGTTGCGCCGGACAAGGACAGTTCCGGCTTTGGCCCCTCGCAATGGACGCGGAAATTGATGGCCTCGAGACGAGCTCCGTCGTAGACGGAAGTGTAGCGTGCCGAATAAGCTTTCGAGAACGCAGCCCGCACAGCATCGAGACTGGTCGCATCGATCTGGCCCGCTGGAAAAGGTACTGCGATATCGTGCATCTGTCCGACAAGGCGCATATCGGCGGACCTTGCAACGGCGATGTCACACTCCCTGACGCCAGCTTCAATAAGATGCCTGCGGCCCTCCGCTTCAAGTTCGGCCAGCAAAGTGTTCACGGTGCCTGCGTCAAATCCTTCAGAAAATTCGACCGGCAGCGAGCGAACCATATCAAAAGACAACGGAGCGCTAAGGAACCCTAGCGCCGACGCGGCTCCCGAGGCAGGTGGAATGATAACCTGCTTTACGCCCAGCACGCGGGCCACATCGACTGCATGAGCCGGGCCTGCACCGCCAAAGCCGACCATTGCGTAATGACGCGGATCCTTGCCTTTCTCGACAAGATGGACGCGGGCAGCCGCTCCCATGCTTTCCACCACAACCTTATGAATGCCCCAGGCGGCCTCTTCTACCGAAAGATCAAGCGGAGTGGCTACAGTCTCAATTGCCTTGCGGGCTGCATCAACGTCAAGTGACATACGCCCGCCAAGGAAGAACCCGGGATCGTAATAACCCAAAGCCAGATTGGCGTCGGTGACGGTCGGTTTGGTGCCCCCTAACCCATAGCAGGCTGGCCCCGGATCCGAACTGGCCGAGTGTGGTCCGACCTTCAGAAGGCCAACCTCATCGATAGCAGCAATTGAACCACCACCTGCACCGATTTCGATCATATCGATGACTGGCGCCTTGATCGGCAATCCCGAACCTTTTGCAAACCGGTTAACACGCCCCGCTTCCAGCATCGGTGCTATCTCGGCCGCGCCATCTTCTATCATGCAGGCCTTTGCAGTCGTGCCTCCCATGTCAAAGGAAATTACGTCCTTGTGGCCAGCCAGTTCACCGAACAATGCGGTTGCAAGTCCGCCACCAGCAGGGCCGCTTTCGAGAAGCCGGATCGGGAAAGTTCGAGCCGTTTCCGGCGAAACAAGCCCACCCGCCGAGTGCATGAGGCGCAGTTCGCCCCTGAATGATCGCAGGGTAAGCTCGCGTTCCAGACGTTCCAGATAACGATGCATCAGCGGTTGCACATATGCATTCGCCGCTGTCGTCACGAAACGTTGATACTCCCAAATTTCCGCGACCACTTCGCTTGACAGTGAAACAGCAATGCCTGGATGGGCCTGCTGGACAATGCGTCCGGCTGCCTGTTCGTGAGCTGAATTGCGGTAGCTGTTGAGAAAGCAGATGGCAATTGCTTCGCAGCCCTGCGCAACCAGGATGTCTGCCGCCTTGCGAACCGCCTCGTCATCGAGCGTATCAACGACATTGCCACCGCTGTCGATGCGCTCTTTTACCTCAAGACGCAGGTCGCGTGAGACGAGAGGCTCGGGAAATGTAAGGAACAGGTCATAAATATCATAACGCTGTTCCGTGCCCATTTCGAGAATATCACGGAAACCCTGCGTCGTGATCAGGCCGAGCCTGGCGCCTTTTCTCTCGATGACAGCATTGGTAACGAGTGTCGTTCCATGCACGATATCCCCGACGTCGGCCAGTGTTATACCAGCCTGCCCGGTAAGTTCGCCGAGCCCGATCAGCGCCGCCTCCGACGGATCATGCGGGGTAGTCAGGCGTTTATGAAGCCTGACCGTCCCTTCAAGTTTATCGTATAAAATGAAATCGGTGAATGTTCCGCCAATATCAAAACCAATACGCCAACGCGAACTCATTTATCTGCCTCCACTAACATTTAATTCGCTACGGGGATGAATTTCGTATCCTTTACAAGCGCGGCGATCTGCTCTGCGCCCTCGCTCAGGTGACGGATGATCACCTGTCTTTCCTCAGAGCTGACGATTGCATCAGGAAAGGATATACAAAGTGCGGCCTCGTCTCCGGTTCGCGGATCGCCAACTGCAACAGAGATTGCTCGCACACCACGCACCGCCTCATCTATGGACTCGGCATATCCCTGTCGACGGGTGTCAGCCAGCCGGGCCAGGAGATCCGGAATGTTCTGGGGCGATGTCGCGGATGGCGGTACAAAGCCGTCCTTGTAAAGTTCCTGCACCTCGAGGTCGGATAGTCTGGCGAGAAGAACGCGCCCGGTACTCGATGCAAATGCCGGAATACGGTCGCCAATCGTGGTAAAAACACGTAATGCATGTGTTCCGGGGTGTGCTGTTACGCCGATGACATCCTGGCCGCGGCGCACGCTCACATAACCAGTGTGACCGACAAGCTGGGTCACTTTGGAAACCGCGTTGTCTGCGTGATCTACAATCGAGGCTGCATAGCGATAAAGCTGGCCAACCTGGCTGATCAACAGCGATGGCCGATAGCGTTTCGTATCCCCGACCATCTCCAGAAATCCCTCATCACGCATCGTGCGCAACAATCGCGACGCATTGCTTTTGGGCATTCCCAGAAGATTGACGAGATCCGTTACACTGACGTCGTGGCGCGTGCTTGAAAAGCAACGCAATACGTCTGCCGCAGCCGCTAGTATTGTCATTCCGCCTCAATTGTTCCATTAAATGGAACTTATGTTTCATTTATGAGAACTATAACGCATATTTGTTGCGCGTCAATGCGGTTCGTTGTGCCATCCAGTGGCTGACATTGTCTGGTAAGTGGTCAAGCTGACTAACTGTCTGCTTAGGGCGAGCTACCTGCGCCAGATGTCCGCCGACAGTTGCGCGATGCCTCCACGACCGTGAGGCACCGGTCAGCAAGAGCACGCTCCGCATGGAGAGTGAAGAAGGAGACGATCATCTGCACGCCGCGCGCGGACGAAGATGTGCAGTCGGCAAGCCCTTCGCTCTCTTCGTTATTGAACAGGGGATGATTTTAGGTCAGGAATATTGAGATGCAGCTGGTCAAACCTTGATTGCGAAACCTGGTACAGATTGTATCAATTTCGTGAGTCATCGCTAAAAAGGAATATCGTCCATGAGCCAGACAAAGCTGTTTTCTCCAATGGAGGTGGGCGGTTTGCATCTGAAAAACCGCATTGTTATTGCTCCGATGTGCCAGTATTCCGCCGAAAACGGCGAGATGACTGACTGGCACCTGATGCATCTGGGCAGTCTGGCCCAGTCAGGGGCAGGGCTGTTAACTATCGAAGCAACAGCAGTCAGTCCGGAAGGCAGGATCAGTTATGCGGACGTTGGTCTTTATTCCGACGAAACTGAAGCAGCACTGGAACGCACGCTCGACTGCGTTCGCCGCTGGTCGTCTATGCCAATCGCCATACAACTCGCTCACGCGGGGCGCAAAGCATCTACCGATCTGCCATGGAAAGGCGGAGCCCAGATAGCGCCTGAGCATAAAAACGGCTGGCAGACCATTGCACCGTCTCCATTGCCGTTCAATTCCGCGGATAACGCCCCCACCTCAATGGACAAAAGCGAACTGAATCGCATTCGCGAAGCATTCGTTAAGGCTGCCGGACGCGCAGCAAGACTTGGTCTCGACGCGATCCAGATTCACGGAGCGCACGGCTATCTTCTGCACCAGTTTCTATCTCCTCTCTCGAACAAGCGCACCGACGAATATGGTGGCTCACTGGAAAACCGTTTGCGGTTCCCACTCGAAGTATTCGACGCCGTTCGCAACGCATTTCCAGACGACCGCCCCGTTACGATGCGTGTTTCCGGGACTGACTGGGTGGAAAGTGGCTGGGACATCGAACAGACTGTGACGTTGTCGCATGCATTGGCCGCAAGGGGCTGCGCAGCAATTCACGTTTCTAGCGGCGGACTTGATCCAAGGCAGAAAATACCGATTGGACCAAGCTATCAGGTACCGTTGGCACGCGCTGTTAAAGCGGCAGTCAATATACCGGTCGTCGCCGTCGGATTGATCACAGATTTCGAACAGGCCGAAGCTGTTCTGTCAACGGGCGATGCTGATCTTATTGGGCTTGCCCGTACCATCTTGTACGACCCGCGATGGCCATGGCATGCAGCAGCACATTTTGGTGAGACGATAGAAGCCGCACCGCAGTTTCTGCGTTCGCAGCCAAGGCAATTCCGCAATCTCTTCAAACAAGCGAGCTGATAGGCAGATCAAAGTTTTTCTCCGTGCCCTTTGATTGCAAGGGGCACCCCCCACGCTCAGTGTATCAGCCGCCTTTATGTCGCGCTCCCTGTCGCGCTTGCGTTCCTGTATGAATATCCGTACTCATAAAGCAATGAGGTCTTGTCGAAGGAATACGTTATGCTTTCGAAGTCAGATATTGATCTGGCCTGTAGGTCGTTACAGTTCGCAGGTAAACTCAATGGCTGGTCTCAAACTGAAATAGACCTCGCCATTATGAGCGCTGCGCGTGACAAGACCATGCCCAGAGACGGAAGAGCTGAAGCGCATCTTCGTCACTATCTCCTCGGTAGTGGATTGCCAAAGACATTTGGGGCACACCTTCTGATCAACGAAGATCCCGGCGTGCGTGCCAGGCTGACCAGTTCGATTTCTGCAACACTTGCAAATAATCTCGATCCGGTCACCGGACGCGTGAATCCCAGCATACGCGGTAAAGTCTGGTTGCGGCAACAACCAATGGATTTCAGGAACCGGGACTGGCTCTTTGCCATTGGCTCATTTTTAATGGAATGGGAATTTGTGAACGAATTTGTCGGTCAAACCGGCCTGCCGATCGTGACGGTTCGTGTGCACGGTCAAAATGAATATCAATGGCATCCGGACGCACCCCGTCGGACGCAATGCGTGCATCAGGCGGCGGAACGCTTGCAAAAACCGCAGGCAGGTTTCACGGCGGCCAGAAATTACATGATGGTGGCTTCGCCGGCTCTCCTTTATCTGCCCAAGCCAAATCCACGGGGGAAGATCAATGTCGGCTTTCCCGGAATTCAGGATGCAATACCGCAATAGCTTAACGACAGTTGGTGCAATCCTGAACTGGTCGGGGCATTGTCTGCTTCCGTCGCGCTGCGGTTGTGCTGACCATCTCGTCGATCAGGCGCGAGGACTGGCAGTTATCATGTTGTTTCAGGCTCGTTGCCTTCAGTGTCGTTTCGATTCTTGAGCTGTGATCGGGATGCGCATTCAGGACCGATGGTTGCATGATTAACACATCATTAAACTATCGTTTGATTGTCCTCGCAAAAAGTTCATTGCTTGGTTGTTCACAGTTACTCAGCCTGTATAAGCCAGTATAAGCGATTTCTTGATGAGGTTATTCGATGCGTAAATTGCTGCTTTTGGGATCGGTGTCCATACTAAGCGCCTGTGCCATGCCGGCCGATGGTCCCAATGCAACAAATATTACCAGTGCGTCCTTTCCGCATTCCAACAATCGTATTCCGATCGTTGAGCTAAAAAATGCGTCTGCGGTCGATTACAATGCTCTGACGTCAAGTGGCAACGTGACGGGCGGAGGGTTGAGGGATTTGCGTCAGGGGCGTGCAAGTGCGCTCTTGCGCCCTGGTGACGTAATAGAAGTGACTGTATTTGACACAGGTGAAGATGGTCTTTTCGCTTCGGCTAACAGCAAGACGCTTAATCTGGGACGCTTCACGGTTGATCGTAGCGGAGCGGTAACATTACCTTTTGTCGGCAAGAAGAAGGTATCCAGCTCTACCCCGGAAGGACTGCAGAAGCAGGTAGTTGAGGGATTGCGCGGCTCAACGGTCAATCCTCAGGCTGTTGTTACAGTCGTTGAGAAGCCTTCAAGTGTTGTAACGGTCAACGGTTCAGTACGTACACCCGGCCAGTTTGCATTGTCATCAGGACGCGAACGCGTTCTGGATGTACTCGCGCAAGCAGGTGGGGCGTCAGGGAAAAATGGAGAAGTGACGGTTGTTCGCAATGGTCACCGTGCATCTACTTCAATTGATCGGCTGATGAACGATAATAGTCAGAACATCTTCCTGCAGCCTGGTGATCAGATTCTGGTTGGTGGCAACGGATCTAGCTTCACCGCCCTCGGCTCGTTCAAGAGCGCTGGTGAATTTGATTTTGAGCCAGGTAAGCTAACACTTGCTCAGGCTGTGGCGCGTGCAGGAGGGCTTCTTGATGACCGCGCAGATGCCCGCAATCTGTATTTGTTCCGCTCGAATGCAGTTGCTGATCCGGTCGCGCGAGCAAAGAATCCAGGAGCGATTGGTAGCCCGATTATCTATCGGATTAATCTGCGTGAAGTCTCCAACTTTGTCCTGATGCAGCAATTCTATATGCGCGACGGAGATATGTTGTTTGGAACAAACGCACCTTTGGTTAATGCAGCCAAGCTCCTGACCGTTTTCCAGAAGAGTGCTCCAACTGCGGCAGCGCCGCAACCCGGAGCCGCGGCAGGTAATTGACCGGTTTGGCCCGGGTTAGAAGTCCAGCAGCAATTGGTGCAACATCTCAGCACCTCTGACGCATGATGCCGGACGTTTTTCAGGGGTGTCATGGGTCCATTGTTCTATGAGGGCCGCAAGTCGGGGCTTTTGTGTTCGAGACAGTTCTACTTCGTCCGCAAGTCGTTCTATGACACGCCCACAGGAATAAAGATCCGCACTTGGGCCAATCGTCGATCCGCGTTGTTGTTCGGGGGCGGAATAATCGTAATTGAAGGCTCGATCATAACCCAGTGCCTCATGCGTCGTTCCTTTTGGGATACTGATGCTGAAATCTGCGACCTTCACCGTCAGGTCTGTATTGACTGCTATCAGGATATTGGCGGGACAGACATCAGCATGCACGAACCCGGCCCGATGAACTGCCTCGAGACCTTCGAGAAGCTGCAATATGATATTGATGAGGTTCACGACGGTTAATCGTTCCCGGCTCACGAATTGCAAAAGAGATTCCCGCGCTTCTTCAAGGAGAAGTGCCGGACGCCCGTCCTCAAGTCGCAAGACAGTGTGCAGCCGTATAACTGACGGGTGAACTATTTGCGTATGGATCTCTGCCTCTCTTAGCAGCCGAATGCGTGCCTGCGGACTGTCGCCACAATCCGACGCCAGCGTCTTCATTACATACGATTGTTCCAGATCACGCTGCAGTACCCGAACCACATTTATTGCCGGGCTCTGGTAAAGTGTACGGTCTTGCCAAAAACTGTTGCATAACAGCTCTGACGGCGCATATGCGAATTTCTCACTTGCCAAATCCAGGGCACGCCGAACGAGATCAGTCAAAATGCGGGTCTGGGCAGGTGGACGGGGTCTTACACCATCGTTGCCAAGTGCTTCAATAAGGTCACGGTAGCAGGCCGAAACCCTTTCAAAATCTTCGTCATTCATTGATGCAGCCAGCGTCGACAACGATGACGCTGATATTTTTCTTCGCATTGCTTATCAGCGCCTCCTGAATAAGCCGATCCGCCGCGCTGTCCAATTCCTCGTTCAATAAAACATCGGCAATTGAACGCTCCCCAAGAGATTCCCACAGGCCGGATGTGCACAATACATATCGATCACCTGGTTCCACTGGCATAGAAGTCGTATCCGGAACGAATTGCTGGTTAGCGCCAATAAACCGGGACAAGTGACGTTTAAGACCTATCTCGATATGATCCGTGGTTAGGCAACGCATCATTCCATCCCTGATCAGATAGCATCGTGCGTCGCCTGCCCAAAGTATTGTGACAGTCTCGCGAAAGAAGGCAAGTACTGCCACGCTTGCCCCGGTTGGTTCGCGTTCGGCTGCACTGATGGAGGATAGAAGAAGGCTGCTGGCTTTCCCGAGCTTACCCTTGATCTCGCGTATGAAGTCGCCATGTGTTTCGCATGGCTGTGTTTCGGCGAGCGTGTTGGTAGCAAGACGGGCTGCGTGCCTCGAAAACTGTTCGTTGCCGAAGCCGTCCGTAACCGCGAACAGGTCAGGATGGCTTGAAAGAAGGAGAGAGTCTGAATTGTTGTGGAGGCGGGTCCCTGCATGAGTGGCATAAGAGCGGCTGAGCTGGATTTTTGGCTGACTGGCTGGAACGGGAGTTGGCGTCGGCACGTACAATTCGCGAGGAGTGGACGTGATCATGGTTGAGGGCAGCAGTTTTTCAAACGTCTCAGCTTCGAGTTTTCCAATTGTCATGAAGCCACCGGCGATGCCGCTGTCATTGTCAATATTCCACCAGATGGACCTTGGGGTATCGCTACCCGATGCCGACTTGTCTTCGCGCTGGTGTGGCAGACGAAGCCGCTGGAGGCTATTCCGAAAACGCTCGAGATCGAAATCCTTGAAACGGGTTGTTTCGCCTAGCGCTTCGGCGGCCATGAACCATGAGCGGTCGAAGCATAGCGATTGCGGGTTCCCGACGAAATCGGTAATCTGTGCGGCAATAACGAGCGGGAAGCTGCGTCCGACCCTGTCGCGGCTCGGCATAAGGACACCGGCGATTGTCGCATCGTCCCAGATAGGTGCCTGAATGACGAACCGCCAACTGGGCATTTTATGGAATCGATGCTCCCAGTCCTCACTATCCTTAATCAGGTTCAGCCCGTTGTCGATCCACTGGTCAACTGTCGAACGCAGTGCTCCTGGCAAGCCCACCGAGACAAAATCTCCATGGGTTGGAACCTTTCCGAAAAAGCCCGGATGAAGCGGACCTGCGTTCCGGTTGTGTCGCTGATCATCCACGACCCTGATCCTTCATCGAACCCGTGTATCGTTCTCCACGATACGATATCCGGGGTGTTCCGCAGGCACCATACACGTGTTCCTCCATCAAAATTGCTCTGGACAGACAAAGTCCTCCAGTGCTTTCATTCGAAAGGGGTTGAGGACTGAACCGAACTGCACATCGAACTCGGCGTCATATTGCCCGTTGTTGAACTTGGCTCGAAAACTGTCGCCGTCGGTTTGGGACAGTTCGGCCTGATCGAACAGACGGAAAGGTGACCAGTCGCCATTGACAGTCAGTGCTTGTTGCCAGCCGCCAGGTTGGAAAGCTACCCGTGAAAGGTTGACACTTTGTTGCGAGGGCCAGGTGATTGACTTCGCCTGTACAGGTCCATGGAAATAAACAACTCGCTCCCCTTCAAGTTCCAGCATGACAGCATTGGCGGATGAACTGAGCGCGACCGGTCTAATATTGATACCGATGGCTGGCTTTTCGGAACCAGCTGGAAAAAAGGCGCGGCGTATTTTGTCCGCATTCTCAAACTGGGCAATTGCCTGACTTTGCGAACCGTCGGCGCCAAATGTTCCGCGCCACCGCCAGGGCGAGGCACCTGTGTCCACGAAGGGCTCCATTCGCTCCTTGAAGAAGGTCTGCATGACACCTGAAGGGCCAAACAACCTGATAAAATCGCTCATCGAGACGTCTCTCGTTGAACCGCGTTCGAACGGGTAGCGACCATCGACAATGCTTGAACACAGATGGCGATTATTTGCTGACCATTGGTCGCGAATACTTGTGCGCGCGGTATCGATAACAAGTGCGCTGATGTCTGCCGTTAACCCGGCAATCCACGCGTCGAGAGGAAGTGGCAGCTGTCTGGCTTCCTCGACGACAGCCTGGTTCGCCTGGTTCAATTGACTATCAACGTCGAAAACCCGGGCAACTTCCGCATTTGAAGTGGCAGCGCGTGAAAGCTGCCCGAAAAGCGCCTGCAGTGGTGGGGTGAGTGACGCGATCCTGGAACGGGCCTTGGCGTCATTGTCTCCGGTTGGTTCGTTGCCCGGCTCCGAAGGCTTCAGTGCATTGCGTAACCCCTCATAGATGTCCGGGACGTCGGGCAGTCCCGTAATCGCAGGTGCAGGAATCCGGTCTATATCGACCGCGTCGCCTTCTATTGAACGCAACTGGGTCGCTGAAGTGATCGATTGTGCCAGGTTTTCCAATGGGCTCGGATTGCTGGCAAGAATACGAACGATCTCCGAGGCGTCACTCAGACTTTCGGGTTTGCGTATCCTGATATCGGAAAGAACACTCTGCCAGTTTTTCTGAAATGAATCATAATATTGCTGCAGTACAGCACTCGAGATTGTCTCGATAGATTGATTGTCGTCTGCCGTTGGTTCTCCTCTTACCCAGCCTTCGTTCAGCGCTTCCCTAACCGCGTCGTCGAGATATGGGACTACCACCTTGCTATAACCCTCGCGGGTGTAGATGCCGGCAATTCCCTCCCGCCAGGGCTTCCCGGACTTGCGCTCGAACGCCTTTTCGCCGATTGGTCCCAGTGCATCGCCTGGAGTCCAGGCAGGTAGTGAGCGACCGTCCCGCCTGTTGAGGAGGAGGTTAAATGCACGTGCCGAGACGCTTTCCTCCCGGATTTTCTCGCGGGCATCCGCAATACGCACATCATCGATCCTGATCGGATCAATTACGCCTGAAACGAGGCTGTCGACATGCTGTACCAGTGACCGGCGCGCATCTGCCCGGGTATCGCCGGGATAAAGCGCAGCGAACATGTCCTGTGCCTGTACGGCAATGAAATCGCGATCTACATCGCCCAGACCCGCAAGCATCCCATAGAATTTGAGTGCATCAAATGTTTTGTTAACGTCGTCATTCTGGTCAAGCGTACGTTGTATGCGCACCAGTAGTCGTGGCAGAAGCAGACCGTTGAGTGCATTGCGATAGGCGATTTGTTGCCGTCCTTCGAGTTTCGATGCCTGACTGAGCCCAAAACTTGCGATAAGCGGGCGCTCCTGATCAAAGCCGGCTGTAACTCTTCTCAAACTGTCCAGAGCTGGCAAAATCCTGACAAAATCCGTGTCATCGACATTCTGCACGGGAATTCCCCTGCTCAGTCTTTCATAGCTGTCGATTTGGGATTCTGCCTCGTTGATCGCACGTTTGTTTTGAGAATAAGCAGCAATCCAGCCGGCAAGCACAACTGCGATTACGAACCCCGCCAAAGCGACCGCTCCACGCCGGATCAGTCGCTGACGCCTGGAGAGGCGTTTGTCGTGCGCAACAAGCGATGCCTCCTCGAAAATTACATCGCGGAACAATCGTGGGAGGAAATAGCTTCTGCGCTCTCGTGAAACCTGCGCGTTAGGCTGTGTACCCGACGCAAGATAAATGCCGCGGATGAAGGCAGGCTCCATCAGTTTCGAACCCGATGCAAGTTCAGAGACGGCCAGATGAAGGCGGTCACGCAATGCAGCTAACTCGGCCGGAAACCGGAATATTCTGCCGCGTGTCTCGATATCAGGCTCTTGCTGCAAACGTTCCAGCAACATTGCATCCACACGTGCCTGTAGAAGCGAAAACTCTTCCAGGAAGCGGTCCGGAAGAGTGCCACCGGGGTTCTGGCTCTCTTCAAGAGAAAATGTAGTGCCCCAGACCTGGTCCCGGTCGGATCGGGAAAATCCGTCAAAAAAATCAATGAAACCAGTGAGAAGATCCGCCTTTGTCAGCAGGACGTAGACAGGCACCCGCGCATTCAAAAGTGTGTCGAGTTCGCTTAGACGTTGCCGGACCGCCCGCAGTTCTTCCTGCATGTTGTCCGGATCCCGCTGCATCAGGTCAGCAACCGAAAGGGTGACGATCGCGCCGTTGATGGGCTGAGAACGACGATGTTTCCTGAGCAGGTTCAGGAAACCTTCCCATCCAGCTTTCGCTGCGCCGGTACCATCGTCCTGGGTGGTGTAGCGTCCGGCAGTGTCAACCAGGATTGCTTCTTCGGCAAACCACCAGTTGCAGTTTCTCGTTCCGCCAATCCCCGAAACTGCACTCGACCCGGAAGCTTCACCTAGAGGGAACTTCAGACCGGAATTCGACAACGCTGTTGTTTTTCCGGAACCGGGTGCGCCGAAGATCACATACCAAGGCAATTCATAAATGTAACCGAACCGCTTGCGTGTGACCTTTCGCAGAAGTGTGATTGCTTCCTTCAGACGCGTGCGGATTTCGCCGACTTCCGCCGACTTTCCAGCTTCAACGTCGCTCTCCAGGTCATCAACAAGTTCCCTGTCACGCTTTCGTGCCCGCAAGAGGGAGACGATCATAAAGATCGCCCAAACCACGATAACAATGCCGATCACGATTAGTCGGTTCGTCGCGCTTTCCAGTGGTTTGAACGTGCCGTATCCGACCAGATAACCGTAAAACCAGATAATCACGCAAATCGCGACAAGCCAGATAACGGACAGAAAACGTCGTCCGAGGAAACCGGCATACGAATCCACATAGGATCTGATAGTGTAGAACAGATTTAGAGGATTCACGGACGATCTCCTGGGGTAGCCGATCCGGCTTGTGGAGCGGGCGCCTCTTGTGCGGGTGTTATGCCGACCGCGTCCAGCTTTTCATCCGGATCGGTCAAAACCAGAATCTCGGTTCGACGGTTTTTCTCACGACCCGGCTCTGTCGCGTTGTCAGCCAGCGGATTGCTGTCGGCCCGTCCCTCAGACAGGATAGCCCCGGGTCCGGTATATGCGGACAGGATATCAGCCACTGCTTTGGCGCGCGCTGCAGAAAGGTGCCAGTTTGACGGGAACTGAACGTTGCGAATGGGGATGTTGTCCGTATAACCAATTACAACGGCCCGGAATTTTTCCGCTGCCAGAGCGCCCCCGATACGTTGGAGCAAGTCCTGGAACTGAGGGCTGACTTCGGCGCTGGCGGTGGCGAAGAGTCCGGAATTGTTTATCCGCACAAGAAGTCGGCCGTTGGAGTCAGCCAGACTGACAAGATTTTTCTCAACCTCGGGCTGCAAGAATGCGAGGAGATTATCAAGACGGCTCGGTTGCCTCGCCACCGGAACATCCGGTTGCGCATCTTGCACTACCGGTGGCTGAGGCGCAGGATCAGGCGTCCGGGAGGGAAGCGCAACGGAGGCGGGCTCACGTGGCGGCAGACCCGCCAGCCGCTCAAAAGTTCGATCGGATGCGCTGTTGAGCGAGAGGGTAAAAAACAGGTACCCGAGGCCGAGTATCAGAGCAAGCAGGGAAAGGACGGTCCACAGGAGCGCCGAGGTGCGCAAAGGCTTGTGCCGTGCTGTCACGCCGCGCCAATGCGGGGACAATTCACGCTCGAAAACGCCATATTGTCCCAGAAGGGTTTTGTATAGACTGTCCCTTACTCGACTGAGTTCGAGTGGACCTCGCGCCGAAACGCGTGTGCGGCCTTCAAATGCCAGCGAAAGGCACAGATAGATCAGCAGCAGCAGGTCCTTGTGGGTGCCTGGGCTCTGGTGGAAATAATCCAGCAATTCGAAAACACGATCACCGCCGGTCACATCCATGTGGAAGGTGGAAACCAGACCCGATTGCGCCCATCCTGCACGAACGCCCCATGGCTTGCTTAAAACCACGTCATCAATCGTCGCGCAAACGACGTAGTGGGCGGCACGCGCACGTTCGGGACTGATGCGGGCAGACGCCAGGTCGCGTTCATAACGCGTCACTGCATCGATCGTGACCTTGCGCAATTCCCCCAGGTCGGGTTGCTCTTCCGACTGACGGAGGGCATGCGCCAGATTGATGAGCGGGGCCGCAGATGCCACCAGCACCGGTACTTCATCGCTTCCCATGCGAAATGAGCGCACCAGCTGGTCGACGGACCATCCGCTTCCAGCCTCCCGGGATTTGGACGCTGATGGCACGATGATGTCTTCGAGCACACCAGCCATCTTCTTGGCCATCTGTTCGTTCTTGCGTCCCTCGTCGTTGATTTCAACGATTGTGGGCAGATCCTGCCAGGGTTTAGAATTGTCCTTGGTCATTCGCGAAGTGCCCACAGTTCCATTTCAATACTGGGAAATTCACCGGCCAGATGCAGTGCAATTGCGCCTGATGAATCCAACTGGTGCCAGAGAGGGTTTCTGGTGTCGAGTTCGAAATAAACCGTACCAGATCGATAGGGAAGCTGTCGTGGCAACACCGGAAGCGGTCGTACGGGTATGCCTGGAAGAGCGACGTTTACCAGTTCGGCAATGCGTTCAACCGGTCCGACTTTGATTTGTGCAGGAAGCTTTCTGCGTAGCTCCTCCGCAGGCATTTCCGCGCGCACCGCAAGAACAAAGCCTGCTCCTTTCAGGAGAGTCCGATCATTGATCGTTCCAACCCTGACACCGTGACGCCGTTCAGCAAGTTCGATTGCCACCGCTGACTGTTCCAGCACGACGGAAAGAGAGGTTCGCAAATCGTCAAAGACGGCCGCAAAGGTTGTTTTGAGGTCGTCGTGACGGTAGGGAGGAAAGTCGGTCGCCCGCTTGCGTTCGGTTGTGAAGGTTGAAAGTTCACCCGCCAGCTGAATACAGTGTTCGTAAAGCACCATCGGATGGATGCGTGTTGCATTCGCCGCGATATGCGCAAGCAGAGGCTCCGCGCGGTTCAGTATATGAAGCAGGAAATAATCGCCGATTTCGGCTGTACCGCGGACGGTTGGATCACCAATACGCGTTGCAATAGCTTCGGCCCGGTGCCCCACAATTCCCAAAAGCTCTGTTAAAAGCTCTTTCAGGCGCGGTTCGGCCGCACAATTAAGGGAGGGGGCAATATAGTCGGCATCAAGGACTACTGACTTGTCAGAGCGAACCTCAATGATTCTGCCAAGGCCGATCAGACTATAGCCGGCGAGATCGTCTCCGCTTTTGAGCAGTCGGAAGTTAAGTCGCCCAACGTCGATTGGAGCGACAAAATCTGTATCGATGTTGGCATCAGGAGCTTCATAGTGCGAAGCCACCAGCCTGGCTTTCGCGGCCTCGCCTCCATTGACAGTGACTTCCGCTTTTCCGGGTTGCCGCACTGGTAGCGCGAGATAGACCACCGCATTATGGATCTTTTCGTCGAGTTTCAGAGGTGCTGGCAAATCCGTGTCTACCGGAGCTTCGAAAACGGTTCCATCAGGCAGGATACCCCGCAGACTCGACAGGGCAAACTGTCCGATTGCCAGCGCGCTCCGATCGACATTGATTTCAGCCACCCCCCAGGGATACGCGTTTAACATTTCGCCGGTCATGCGAATGAGGCGTTCTGTCCATCGATCAGCCTGCTGGAAATGTTGAACACGAAGGAACATTCCTTCGCTCCACGCAACTCTGTTTTCAAATTTCATGAGGTTTGTCCGTCTCTTCGTTGCGTGTTTGTGTCTTTTCGTTGTCTTCGACTGACGTGCCACCATGCAAGAGCAGATCGCGTACGCTTAAACGCTGCCCCTTGTCGGAAAACTGATTGTGATAAGCTCTCCAGTACGTCAAGGCTGCAAGACCCGGTAAATGGCGTGATCGAGCATCAGTACGGGTTTCCAGGCGCGCAGGGTCAAACAGCTCCGCTGCTCTTTCGAACAGTCGCTCGGCGGCATGCATCAATGATGCCTGACGGTGTTCCATTTCTTGCAGCCGTCGCACGATGAGCGCTTCGTCAGATATTCCGGAACCCTCGTCAGGCAGGTCGACCGGGGCTAGACCAAAAAGCGCTTCGTTTGCAGTTGTCATTTGTTCGAGCCGATATATTGCGGCCTCTATCCGCGCAAGGTCGGCAGCACCAATTTGCGGTGTTTCGTTCAATGTCGCGAAGGGGACAATCTCGTCCGGCTTCTCGACAATAGGTCGTTCCACTTGCAATCGTGGCGAATGCGTCCGTGTTGCGGCCTGATGCTCAAGCGTTGAGCTCAAACCGGAATCCTGATCCCAGTCATCCGGCAATACCGGTCGCAGGCCTTCAGAAGGAGGCGGACCCTCCCAGCCGATCGTGACCTGTGTCCGGGGGGTAGTGCTCTGGGGGAGGTCGGCTGGTTGCCGGTCGCTGGCCAGTATTCCATGTCCTCCGACACCTGTTGGTGTAACGTTGGCCAGTATCGACGATATGGTCAAAGGTTCGTCGCTAAGCCTCAGGCGCTCATCCGGATCGCCAACGCCATCAAGGGCCGGGCCGGACACAAGAACGTCGAATGCAAACTGTCCCATGACAATTCTCGATCCGTCATGCAGCCCGGCACTTTCTCCGGCAACAACTGTCCTGCCGTCGACGTTTGTTCCGTTCGCGCTTTCATCATGCAGGACAAAGCCGTCCATACGTCGTTCGATCGTGCAATGCCGTTTTGAAATGGAACGGGTGTTGTCATGGATTTGCCAGTCGCATTCACTGGAGCGGCCAAGGGTCCGTCGACCGCGCTCCAGATGCCAGTCGCCCTTTGATACAGGCGTTTGCAAATGACCAGCGCTCTGTTTCAGTCTCAGCCGCATCACCGATCATCCTCCAGCAAAGCGGGTCCAGGAATGATTATGGCATCCGCGCTATCACGATCAGCCGGCGCAATCCGGGCCCAGCTGTTCCAGCCTAAACGTACCGTTCCATTTCCCAGCTGGGAACAGGGTATGTCTTCCTTCCTGAGTATAACCTGGAAATCGAACGTCAGCGCGTCTCCGGCGTAAAGGCGCGTTACTGCGTAAAGGTCCCTGATACGTCTGCTGTCGGGACGAAGGGAAAGGTAATCGTCGTAGCCTACCGGACCTATGACGACACGGAAGCTGCTACTGCGGTCAAGTATCGCGGACCCGGCCATGCTATCGACACCCAGACGACAGTTGGCCTTGCCTGGCCTGGTCTGTTCCTGCGTTGAAACAGCAAGCCAGCGCTGGCGAAATTGTTCGATGCGTATTGGCAGTCCGCTGAAGTCGGCAAGCAGCGCCTGAAGATTTGCACCGTTGCGAACTCTGGATGCAAAGAAGCCACTATAACGCAGCAGGACATCCTGATCGACCCGGGACTCCTCAACCAGGCGGGCCGTACCGAAACCGGCGAGTGAAAGAATGGCCGTGATGAACGCGTTTTTCCCCGATCCGCGCCAGCGCAGTAATCGGGCAAATCTGTACTTTTCGCTCGCATCGGCGAAGAGTGTGGCGAGCCTTGCATTGAACAGGTCGATAAAGGCAGAAAAGGCATGTGACCGATTGCGCCGTTCTTTGATTGCGATCTCGTTATAGGCCGGTGGCAGCGTACCTGTGGGGCCTGAGATGGCAGCAAGTGTCGTGCGCAGCCTCACAGTGTCCTGCTCACGCGTAACGTTATCAACGGGAAACACGCCGAGTGAGACACCGACATGCGATTGTATCTGTGTTTCTTCACCTGAATACTGGGCAACCCGAAGCGCGGTGACCGGATCGAAACGATTTGGTTCCCGCTCCAGAAGGTCAATCAGCTCGAACTGTGGTTCACGCGCCATCTGCAATCTCCATCACAATAGCGGACGGTCAGCAGCACGGGCTGGCCAGCGTGCGACGGGGCGTGACTGTCCACGCAGCCTGGCGGTCAGTCGCGTGAAACTGTTGATCGACGTGTAAAGTCCGAGAAAATGGTCGAGTACCGATCCGAAAAGAAACGCGCTTGCATTATCCGTGCGGTTTGGATCGAACTCTATTGTGATGTCAGTTCCAGGTACGACTGCGCCACCGTTCAGACGGGCTGTCGAATGACTGGTTTCCACGCGGGTAATGGCATCAACAAAAAACCGTGTTTCCGGTGTGTCCCTTATCGAATAGAGCGCCAGAATATCCTTTAGCGCCGTACCGCTTTTATCGGAAAGC
Source organism: Brucella cytisi (assembly GCF_038433355.1). Classification (NCBI taxonomy): domain Bacteria; kingdom Pseudomonadati; phylum Pseudomonadota; class Alphaproteobacteria; order Hyphomicrobiales; family Brucellaceae; genus Brucella; species Brucella cytisi. Next base: position 197,581 of record NZ_JBCAUP010000012.1, on the reverse strand, counting down.
GAGGCGTGGTTGAGCAACAGATGTGATATCAGGCGCCATTCGCGACCTGTGTGCTCGGTTCGTCGTATCGATGGTGTCGGCGGTATCAGTGCCCGGATTGCTGCAATGCCATCATTTCCGCCGATTGCATTGAGGTGAGGATGTCCGCCGCCAAACGGGAGTCTTTCAGCCAGACTGCGGTTGGTGCAGAGTGCATCGACGCTTGCGACCATTTCCCGCGCGTCTGTTGGATGACGCTGACGATCGACGAACGCAATGTCGACATCTCCAGTGCTGTCGTCTGGATCATAGTGGCGTGTGATTTGCCAGAATGTGCCAGTGGTTTCGCTTTTTTGTGTTCTGCCGAAAAAGGGTTGGCAAAAGCGCTCACCGCCATTCTTGTCGGAGAGCAAAACCCTTTCAACCGAATACACTTCCCGGCTGCGGTGTCTCCGGGCGTCTGGAAGAAGTCGATATTCGGTCCGTGTTCCGTCGATGACGACAGGTTCGCAGGGCTGATGGAACAAATTGACCACGGGTGACGCGTGCAGCTCGATATCCCTGACCGTGACTGATCGTTCAAGCTTGCGATCGGTTTCATCAAGATAGACAAATATTTCCAGTTTATCGCCGTCTGGTACCTCGATATTGTCGATATCGATAAACAGGAATTTTTGTGGCAGCGCGAAAAATTCTGTCAGCAGCCTGTAACCATTAAAGCTGACAGCGGGATAAGGAAGCATTGCTTCTTCTGGTCCGAATCCCACGGGCCTCAGGCTGTTTTCTGGCAGAAAACGAGCATCCAGATCACTGGAATGCCGCGCCACGGCAATACCGAGCGTGTGATTGCACAACAACTCATAAAGTCCTGTAGCCTGGCGCCAGGGAGCAGCAAGGAACAGCCGCAAACGCTTGAGTCCAAGCTCCTTGAAAGACAGCCTGCCGTTGGACGGGCGAAGAGAAAGCTGAAGGCAGGAAGCAGTTCCTGAAAACGGAGCGACAGGGGCCTCGATTGGCTGGCCGGATAATCTGGCCGAAACCAGCTCCACTGGAGCAAGCTCAACGTTTTGCGTGGTGCGAAAGCGGCATGTTTCGCCAGCGACTGCTTCTGAGGCGATTTCAGTCAGTCGCGGAATCCTCTGAACCGAGCCAAGTTGTTCCGAAGGTTGGAAGCTGACAATGCTCATTGAAGGCAGGGGGGCAAGAAAATGCGGATACAGCGTTTCGAGAAGCTCGTTCGTCAGTTCTGGAAACTCGTCATCGATCTTATGTCGAACGCGAGCCGCCGAATAGGCAAAGCTTTGAATCATGCGCTCCACTTGTGGGTCATCCGCGACGTCCGCCGTCAGCCGGAGACGCCCTGCGATCTTTGGGAAAGCTTCCGCGAACCGAGCCGCTTTCTTTCGTAATGCGGCTAGTTCTTCATTATAGCGCTGCAGAAAGCCTTCACTCATGTGCGGCCTCAATCGAGAAGCGCTGCGAAGAGGGGTCTATTGTTGTTTCGAAATGAATTGGAGGCGCACCTTCCTGCAGCCTGTAATTTGCTTCAATACGCATTTTCAATGTGCGTTCGCCGGTTGTCCGGCTTTTGAGGATGGTCACGCGGACATTATCCAGCCTCGTCTCGGTGCTGGCGATACGATGTTCAAGAGACCGTGCAAGGGCAATCTTCGCCTCATCCGTAACCAGATTGGCCGAAACAAAACCGTCCACGCCGTAACTGAGGACGGAATCCGACAGTTCGCCGAAAGAGCCCGGAGGCGAAGCCGGTGAACGTCTGGTATTGAGGAGCGCTTCCAGATCCCTGCGAATACTCTCTTGCAGCAGGCGCGTTTGGGCTGGGACGCTGATCGGTCCATCAGTCGGACGATCAGGTTCGCTGTCAAGGAGGCGATCAAATACCGATGTCGCGATAACACGATCCTGGCCAAGGTATTTGAGCAGTGGATCAGCCATGCGGTGTCATCCCGGCATCACCAGCAAGAGCGCGAAGGTTAGCCAGCTCGTGCAACGGTACCAGTTCATCGCCTGCAAGCAGGCAACGCTGACCACGTCCGAATGTGAGTCCTGGAACATCTTGCTCCCAGACCGTCTGGCGCGCCAGAAGCATCGTTTCGTCCTCCGGCGTGCCGTTATAGATTGCAGGTAGCAGGACTGACGCTGATGCTCCATCATGGAGGGTCAGACGCGCTGGTCGGAACGCATAATCCCTGGGACGTGTGAGCGGTTCAGGATCAAGAGCGGCTATCCGGTCAAAACCGACCCATAAATAGCCGCCACCGGTCGTCAGTACTTCCAGAATGTAAGGCGTGCGATCATCACCATCACGCAGGAAGTCGACGAACTTGCCCGAGACCTCAAACCGGAGGGGTTCATCAAGTGCATCCAGCTCGGCGAGAAACCCGACCGCCTCGTCGAACGCCTGTTCGCGTATTGCAACAGCCAGTCTAAGGCTATCTTGTTCGCGCTGTGATGGCTCGCCGATAAATTGCGGGATCGCTCCGTGACTAAACCACGCCTCTCGCGCCGCCATGGCGCGCAATTGATGGCGAAGCAGGCCAAATCCCACCGCATCTTCTGGCGACAGTGTGGTGGCGAGGTTGCATTGCGCATCCGCGCGTTCGTAAGAACCGGACAAAATGAGCAGGTCTATATAGAGATGGCGGGCGAGTCTATCGCCAGGTGCGGCCTTCACCTGGTCCTGCGTTGCCTGGCGAGCAGCTTCCAGCGCACCGTTTTCGAGCAGGGCTGCGATCGTATCGGCAAAAATCATGCGGTTCTTCTTTCAGAAGCTGTTTCGTTAAGCGGAAGGGCTGTAGCCGGCGTGGCATCTGCCACAAGCTGGAATGTTGTCGAAACGTCGTCCAGCTGGAAATGCGGCTGGAGCTGCACCGTACAGCTATAAGTTCCCGGACGCCCTGGCACCTCGTGAACCTGAATACCGGCGGAACGCAACGGATAACGGGTGCGCAATGAAATATCCGCATCATCGTTGCCAAGTGTATAGGCAGAAAGCCAGTCCTCCAGCCTTCTTCTGACAGTATCGGCATCGGCTACGGTACCAATCTCGTCACGCATGATGACTTTGAGATAATGGGAGAATCTTGAAGCGCACAATACGTACTGGAGCATCGCGGCCAGGCGCGCATTCTGTTGTGCGTTGCGATTACTGTAGTGTGGTGGGGCGTGAAGCGACTGGTTCGAATTGAATATGACGGACGAAGACATATAGGTGGTTGCGACAGGTATGATACCGAGGTCGCATAATTGTTGTTCTTGCGCCGTGGTCAGGCGTATCTCGACCGGGGGCTGTGCTGAAAGTCCATCGCTTTCGTGCCCGGGATCGTAAGGGGCAAGCAATCTGGCGGGGAGATAACCGCCATCTTCCGCGTCTTGAGAAACACCCCGGATGTCGGCAAACCAGCCCGACACCAGATAATTGCGTATGACAATCAACGCGAACGCAAAAGCACCATTTCCCCACAGCAGATGTCCGCCATCGGGCAGATGCGATTCCTGAAAGGGAAACGGATCAACACGCTCACGCGTTGCGAAGCGATAAGGCATCCGCATGAGGATGCGTGGTCCAACAAGACCAAGAAAGCGTGTGTCATCACGCATACGGAAGCTATCCCATCGCAGACGCAGGGGATCTTTTACAGTCTTTGATATGTCAGGGGCACGGCTGAGTTCGGAGAAGTCATGAAGCCCGACAGTCCCGGGCCCCGCTCCCGCGATGAATGGACAGAATGCGGCTGCAGCTGCCATGCTGACCTGAGTAAGCGTGGAAATCACGTCATGGCCATCTTTCATGCCAGGAGCAAGTTCGTAATTGCCTACAATAAGCCCAAACGGTTCGCCGCCAGGCATGCCAAATTCCCGGCTATAGACCAGGTGGAAAAGATGACTTTGATCGAAATCGCTCGCGCGCTCCATCTCCCGCGCCAAAAGTCTCCAGCTGACATTGAGCACCTTGACTTTGATGTCACTGCCCTGGCCTGCCATGCGGACGAGCAAAGCCAACCCCCGCCACGAGGACTCCAGGGCCTGGAAGCGGGGATCATGAAGTATCTCGTTGACCTGCCGGTTAAGCGTTTCATCGATCAGCGCAATCAGATGATCAACCCGGCGTCTCAAATCGCTTGAGGCCGTCATGGTACTTGGCTCTGTATTGGATGCGAGGCGTGAATGCCTCGCATCCTGTTTCCATCAGTTCTTGCTCGGAATGCGGGCAACCATGCGAAGCGATGTGGTAAGTTCCTCCATCTGCAGCCATGGGCGCATCCAGGCAACCGCATTATACGATCCAGGTCTGCCCGCGACTTCTTCCACAGTCACTTTTGCCTCGCGCAACGGATACTTGGCGCGAGATTCCTCGCCTGCAGCATCGTTGGCGTTGACGTAGTTGGAAATCCAGCGGTTAAGCCAGGCTTCGCAATCCGCGGCTTCCATAAAGGAGCCAATCTTGTCACGACCCATCACCTTGAGATAATGGGCGAAACGCGATGTCGCCATCATATAGGGCAGACGCGCGGACACGGCAGCATTGGCGGTTGCTTCAGGACGATCATAGATCTTTGGCTTGTGAGCGGTTTGCGCACCAAAGAAGACGGCGTAGTCCGTATTCTTGTAATGACACAGGGGCAGAAAACCGAGCTTGCCCAACTCTGCATCGCGCCGGTCGGTAATGCCGACTTCGGTCGGGCATTTCAGATCAAGGTCACCGTCGTCACTCGTGAATACGTGCATCGGAAGGTTTTCCACCTTTCCGCCGTTTTCGGCGCCACGAATTGCTGTGCACCAGCCACTCTTGGCGAAAGCGTCCGTGAGGCGGGCACCCATCACATAAGCTGCGTTCATCCAGCAATAATTGTTGTGGGACAGTTCACCATTCTTCGCACCGCCGGTTTCGTCGAACGAAAACTCATCAATCGTGATTGTTTTCGGTCCGTAGGGCAGGCGTGCCAGAACACGCGGCATGGTGAGCGCGACAAAACGCGAGTCATCGCTTTCACGCAATGAACGCCATTTTGTATATTCCTTCGTTTCGAAAATCTTCTCCAGATCACGTGGTCGGGAAAGTTCCCTATAGTCCTCAAAACCGAACATGCGCGGGCCTGCAGCCGAGATGAACGGTGCGAAAGCGGCCGCAGCAATCGAGGAGACACCCTGCAGGAGCTGAAGGTCTTCGAAGGAGTTATCGAACTCATAATCACCGATGAGGGCGCCCATTGGCTCGCCACCGGGGGTGCCGAACTCGTCCTCATAGATGGCCTTGAACATGCGGGACTGGTCGAATTCCACCGCTTTGGCTATGTCCTTGCCCAGTTCACGCTTTGAAGCGTTGAGGACGCGGATCTTGAGATTGGCACTCGTCTCGGAATTCTTCACGAGGTAGTTGAGGCCACGCCAGGCACCTTCGAGTTTGGTGAATGCTTCCGATTGCATGATCTCGGCAAGCTGAAGCGAAATAACGCGGTCAAGCTCGGCAATGGCACTGTTGAGCGTCACAGTCAGATTACGGTCATAGCGAACCGTGCCCTTCAGGGCCTGATCTGTTAATGTGCGTAGCAGATGCTTGGCGCGATCAGGCTCGGTCTGTTTGGTTGCATCAACAACTTTTGCCAGTAGACTTTCCGCAGGAGCCGCCTCGAGAGTGGCTGCACTCTGGCTTCGCGTTTTGGTGCTCATATGTGGGATCCCTGAAATTGCGCCTGAACTCTTCCGTCGGCGCGCTGGAAGTTTGGATCGAAACCCGCGACGGTCAGGCCTTGCCTTCCTTCAACTGTGCCAGTTCCTGCGCCAGTTTGGAAAGGTCGGCCTTGTTCTGCAGCACATCCTCGAGCAGACGCTCCAGGTCCTCCGAGCGGTCCGCCTTGCTTAGCAGATCACGCAATTCGTTACGGGCATCCAGAAGCGCCTTGAGCGCGGGAACCTGCTCAACTACTGCACCCGGCTCGAAGTCCTGCATGCTTTCGAACTTGAGAGATACCGCCAGATCGGAACCGTTATCCTCGATCGTGTTCTTGACGCGAAACTCCAGACCCGGTGTCATCTTGCGCATGACTTCATCAAAATTGTCGCGATCAATCTGCACAAACTTGCGTTCGCCAAAAGGTTTCAGTGGTTCTGTCGGATTGCCCGAAAAGTCACCGAGCACTCCAACCACGAACGGGAGCTCCTTGACGACCATCGCGCCCTCGGTCTCAACTTCATACTTGATATGAACGCGCGGCTTGCGAACCCGGTCCAGTTTTTCATGTACGCTTGCCATCTAACTCTCCTCAATGCTCCAGCCTGAAGGCGACTTATTGTGCCGCGGCCAGTCGTGTCTATCTGAAAAATCTCTATCCACCGTTCTTGTCAACCTTCGGCTGAATGCCGGCTGCGGTCAATACCGAAGCGCGAGTTGACGCGTCAGGAAGCAATTCATTCAAAAGTTCCTGAAAATCCATGCGTCCGCGTCTGACAAGTGTTTCAAGCGCCTGAGCGGTCGGAGAATGCGGTTCTGTACGCCGAAAGAAACGTGCGACGCCAAGCAGAATTTCGAATGCCTCTTCCCTCGACTGAATTGATCCTTGTCTTGGCGGCGCGATGCTGACATCGGTTTTTGCAGGTTCGCCCGCTTCTGCCACATCCTTGGCGCTGCCGGATTCTTCGGCCTGATTTTCGATCCCCGCCATTTCGCGGATTGCCTGGGACGCTTCCTGCAGGACATGCCGAATGTTGGACGATGGCGGAGCGTCCTTGCCGCAGGTTTCATCCAGCATCTCGGTCAGGGCGGAAAAATGCGAGACGCAGCGGTCAATATGAGCCAGTTGGGTTCGCATTTCTGCTCCACCAGCTTCCGATGCCGCCTGATACAGGCTATCGCGTAACGAAGTTTCGCCTGGACGCTGAGCTTTTTGATAATCCCAGAGTCCGAACCTGCCGTAAGTCTCGCCCGGGATCAGTGGTGCCAGACGCAATGACTGGATCAGGACACCTTCCCCTCCCAAGCCGTTCAGTCCAGTCAGGGGCGCAACCTTATCCTCGAGCGGTTCGCGGGCAACAGAATGAAGGTCCGGCCAATGGGTCGTGACGAGTGAAGTAATGAGCTCCAGAGAATCGGCAAGTCCTTCAAATCCCCTGAGGCGAATCTGAGCTTCTGCCAGCCAGCACAGAACTTCCAGATCTTTGGTATGTAGTTCCGTCAGCTGTATAGCAGAAGTATTTACACTGTTCCATAACGGAACAATGCCAATGGGGTCATCTCCCACTGCCGATCGTTCAGTTGTTCGGGCAGAGTTGCGAGCATCCTTAAGTTCATAATAAACAGCCTGCATTTGCGGATCAGGACGAACATCAATTCCACAAGGTTCTGTCTGCGAAACTGGTGCTATAAGCGCGCGGATATCCAAAATGTTTCAACCCGTAACTGGAGCGATGTGGTTGCTCAAATACTTAATTTGTAAGGATAATCAAGCCTTGTCAATCATTTCAGATTTGTGTCAGCATCATGAACCGATTTGTTGTTGAATGTAATAAATTGTGATTGGTTTGTTGCTTCCCATTTCACACAAAGCGGATAGTTGTGGCAAGAGAATTCTACCGACGTAAAATTGTATATGCATGATTATTGGAACGTTTCTAATGTTAATTGACGGGGGACAGAAACACCGATGACGCAGATCGATGTCCACCGTCTTGTGCAGACTCTGGAGCCTCAGCTGCATGGCGGTCTGGAGGCTGCTGCATCGCTGGCGGCCCGTCATGCGCACCCCACCGTAGAGGTCGCGCACTGGTTGCGCGCCCTTTTGGATGACGGGGTCATAACGGACCGGTTTGCCCTTGTCGGCCTTGATGCCGGACGAATTCGCGTCGCTCTGGATGAAGTCATTGCCGATCTGCCACGGCAAGACGGTGCCTCACTTACATTATCGTCCAGTGTGCTGGCGCTCGCTCGTGAAGCATGGCTCGTGGCATCGATGCAGTTTGGCAGGAAAACGATCAGTTTCTGGGATCTTCTCATTGCAGTGAACTCCGACCCGGCACTGCGCATGCTGGTTCGCGGTATCGCTCCTGATTTTCGCAATCTCGACACCGGCCGGTTGGAAGAACTTGCTCAGGCGCAGGAAAAGGCAGACGACGAACCATCAGGAAATCCGTCTCGCAACGCCCCGCGGGATGATGAATTCCTCAAACTTTATACGCATGACCTCACGGAAGATGCCCGCGCGGGGAAAATCGATCCCGTCATTGGGCGTGAGCGCGAGTTGCGTCAGCTGATTGACGTGCTCATGCGCCGACGTCAGAACAATCCGATCCTGGTCGGCGAGGCTGGTGTTGGAAAGACCGCCGTTGCCGAAGCCTTTGCTCTGGCAATCGCAGATGAAAATGTCCCCGAAATGCTTCGGGCTGTGAGGCTCCTGATGCTCGACCTCAGCCTGCTACAGGCAGGTGCAGGAGTAAAGGGTGAGTTCGAGCGACGTCTCCACGGTGTCGTTGATGCTGTTCGTGCCTCGCCCGAGCCGATCATTCTGTTCATTGATGAAGCACATGGTCTGATTGGTGCAGGCGGACAAGCCGGGCAAGGCGATGCAGCCAATATTCTCAAGCCGGCACTGGCTCGTGGCGAGTTGCGAACAATAGCGGCCACGACGTGGAGTGAATATAAGCGCTATTTCGAAAAGGACGCCGCTCTGGCGCGCCGTTTTCAGCCGGTTAAGGTGGACGAGCCAGACGAAGAAACCGCCATACGCATGCTGCGTGGCATTGCGGATGTGTTTCGCAAGCACCATGGTGTTCGTATACGCGAAAGCGCACTGGACGCTGCAGTGAGGCTTTCGGCCCGTTACATCCCGTCACGACAATTGCCTGACAAGGCAATCAGCCTGATCGATACGGCAGCCGCGTCGGTGGCTCTTGCGCGGCAGACTATTCCCGAGGCATTGGGTGCGCTCGGCAATGAGCTGCGTTTGATTGACACGGAAATTCATTGGCTGCGCCAGGAACCCGACTGTGACGTCAACGAATTGCGTCTGAACCAGTTGCGACCGCGCAGGGATGAGCTTCAGGCGGAGATGGAGGCGCTGGAAGAGCGCCACGCCGCTGAGCTGACGCTCATTCGCAAGGCGGACGAGCTTGAGGATAACCTGGCAATCAATGAAGGCGACGGCGATGACGCATACGCGCTCAGCGCTGCGGGCCTGGATAATGTTACCGCATTCCCCGATCGGACCCGGTCAACCAGACAGGTGGCGACGGCCGAACTCGACGCTATTCAGTCGCAGCTGGACGCAATCGTGGAGGAAGAGCCCCTGGTTCCCCGCGTTGTCGATCGTGAGGTCATAGCAGCGGTTGTAGCCCGCTGGACCGGTATTCCGGTCGGCAAACTCCTCTCGGACCAGATACAGGCAGTTAATACTCTTGAAGAGCGGCTCGGCAGACGGGTGATAGGCCAGGACGCTGTTATCAGCCGGGTTGCCGCCGCAATGCGGATTTCACGGGCGGGCCTGTCAGATCCGCGTCGACCGCCGGCTGTATTTCTGTTCGCGGGAATGTCAGGCACTGGCAAGACGGAAACCGCCCTGGCACTCGCTGATATACTTTACGGCAGCAGTCAGTATCTGACGACCATAAATATGTCGGAGTTCAAGGAAGAGCATAAGGTATCCCTGCTACTTGGTTCTCCTCCTGGCTATGTCGGTTACGGAGAGGGAGGCATTCTGACCGAGGCGGTTCGCAGGCGCCCTTATGGCGTCCTGCTGCTGGACGAAATCGACAAGGCCCATCCTGGGGTCCAGGAGATTTTCTATCAGGTATTTGATAAAGGTGCTCTTCGCGATGGCGAGGGACGCGACATCGATTTCAAGAATACGACGATAATCATGACGGCAAACACCGGCTCTGAGCTGCTGTCTGTTCTTGCCGCGGATCCTGACACCATGCCGGAAGGCGAGGCACTCGAGACCATGCTTCTGCCGGAACTGCAAAAGCAGTTCAAGCCGGCGTTTCTTGGGCGCACGACAATTCTGCCGTTCATGCCTTTGAGCACAGAAGCACTTGCCGGCATCGTTCAGATTCAGATCGAGCGCATCCAGGACCGTGTGGGGGCAAGCTATGGTGCGCTGCTGGAGTTATCGAAAACAGCCGTTGAAGCGCTGATTGCGCGGGCAAAATCCAGCGAGATGGGAGCGCGGGCGATCGAAGCAATGATCGCAAGAGATCTCATGCCGGTATTGTCGGCTTTCTTCCTCGATGCACTTATCGACGAGCGTGTCGTGAAAGGTGTCAGCATAGGTTTTGATGGTCAGCTTTTCCAGGTAGGGGAATTGGCTGTCGACAAGGAATCCGCTGTGGCAACGGCGGATAAGCAGGAGCCGGACGGTGACGAATTGGCACCCTCCGCAGGAAATGCCGGAAAGGCGGTAACGCCTTGAGGAATGAAATCAGCACGTTTTAGGAAAACAGGAGATACCATATGCCGATTTACCTGCAGATCGATGGCATCCAGGGCGACGCCACACACGAACAGCATCGCAAATGGATGGATATCGAAGCGCTTCACTGGAACGTTTCGCGCAACATGAACACCTCGGCCGGTTCGGCCGCCAATCGTGAAGCCTCCGAGCCCACGATCTCTGAAGTTATCCTCACCAAGGTGAGCGACTCCTCGTCGACGAAGCTTTTCCAGGAAGCCTGCACTGGCCGTACCGGCAAGCGTGCCGTTGTTCACCTGGTCACCACAGGCAGCCCCGGTGAGACCTATATTGAATACTCGCTGACCAACACGCTGATTTCCAACTATTCGGTCGACACCAGCGGTGATCGCCCGATAGAGACAATCAAGCTCAATTTCACCAAGATGGAAGTCAAGTACACCCCTTACGACGAAAACCAGTCGCCGCAGTCGCCAATGATTGCATCCTACGATCTGGCAACGACGAAGTCGGCTTGACCAATCTCTTTTCCGGAGCTGGTTATGCCAGCTCCGGATCCTCGATCTTTGGCGGAGGATATCATGCGTCCCATGTTATCGGGTCTGGCATTGTGCGTGTTCTTACTCGGTTCACCTGAGCTGGTTCTTGCACAGGAAAGGACCTGGATCCTCAGTGGGGCGGATTTGATTGCTGCACTGAAAGGGGACTTCGCGCCAGAGACCTCTGACAAGGAACTCAAACGATTGCTGTCAACGGCGCGCGCGAGTGCATATGTGTCCGGAGTGGCCGATGTGCTGCAGAACCGCGAATGGTGTGGAGCCGGAGCCATTCTTCCGCATGAAATCAATGACCGCGTATTTACATACCTCAAGGATCTGGCACCTGAGAGACTGGATGAGAACGCTGCTTTGCTGGTCAGCCAGGCTTTATCGAAAGAGTTTCCTTGCCCCGGTAACCCGTCAAAGGACTGATTGAGAGGATCGGATATGAACGTCACGTTCGATGAGCTCTACAGAAACTACTCCAGCAGTGATATGTCCCGCTCCAGTTATGTCGGACAACGCGACCTGTTCACCCAGATAGGTTGGGAGATGTATCTTGGTAACCCGAACTATGAGAATACCTGTGCGCTGCGTGTCAGCCTGGCTTTTCTCGGGGCGGGGCACAAGATCTCGCTCAGGTCGCACAATATTCTGAAGGGGCCCCATAGCGGCAAGGGGGTTCAGGTCAACATGCGCAAGCTGGCTGACTTGCTGGCTACGCCACACTATCTGGGCGCTTATGAGCCATTTACGCCTGAAACCGCGCAACGCGGTATCGGCTCGCGGAAAGGTGTGGTCGCTTTCAACAAGATTCCGGGCTTTAGCGGCGGCGGTCACATTGATCTGGTACTCGGCGCAATCGACGCTGCCCAATGTGCATCTGGTTGTTATTACCGCTCCGAATCGATCTGGTTCTGGCCTTTGCGAGCAGGAACGGTTTCCTGACAGGCAAGAACATCCACATTGGTCGCAATTATTACAAACTGAAGGACAGATAGGACCGCCATGCCAAACTTCTCTACATCATCGGACAGGTTGCAAGTAAGGCCGGTTCAGCAAAACGAGCTGCCGCCGATAAAGCGCATGGGCCGCGGTCCTTCCTTCGATTACCTCTCATACGAAAATGGCCCCCGCCAGATGGCGACGCGCGCCAATGCCGTCGGTGGCGCTGCATCGCTCTTTCGTATGGGGATGGAAGCGCTGAATGAACGGTCGCTTGGCGTCTGGCTACGAAAGTGGCTTCAGAATAATGAAGCCACCATCACCCAGAAGATGCAACAGCACGGTCACGCCGCTTTCGTTCTGCAGGTCAATTACGCAGTCTCCGACAGCTTCGAAACCCGGCAGTTCATGGCCCGCGATATCTATCTTCTGGGTACCGTCCCGTCTACCAAGGATGCCGGTCAGATTCTAACGGCAGAAAAACTTTATGGGCCGAGCGTCGACGCGATTCCAAACCGGGGAACCCGTTTCCAGTACGCTTATCTGGTGGGTGAGTATCGTTAACAGACATAAGGAACGGCAAGCTCAATTTGCCGTAGCTTGAAACAACAGGGTGGTCTGACCGCAATGAATGAACAACGAGACATAGACGAATTTGTTCAGGCGACGCGCGTCTTGCGAATGTCTTCTCCTGTTGGAGAGGACATCCTGCTACCTGAAAGAGTGACCCTTGACGAGGGAGTAAACGCTCTTTTTGAAGTCAATGTCTCCGTTCGTTCGAAACAGGACATCAAACCTTCAGACCTGATCGGAAAACTGGTTGATCTTGAGGTCGAGGTTTCGGGGAACGATGGAGTTTATCGACCGATCAACGGTCTCGTTACAGATATCCAGGTAGGACCGAAAGCATCTCGTGGACTGCGCAGCTATGCATTGACCCTCCGCCCCCAGTTCTGGCTTTTGTCGCAGCGCACAGATCATCGCATCTGGCTTGATCAGACTGCTACAGAAGTACTTGAAAAACTGTTGAACGAACACGGATTGCCGGGTCCCGACCTGTCAGGCGTTGTGGGGTCTCTTCCGAAGCTGCACTATAGCGTCCAGCATGGTGAAAGCGATCTTTCCTACGTTGTGCGCCGTATGGAGGAGGTTGGCCTGTTCTGGTGGTTTGCCCACGATAAGGGCCAGCACAAGCTTCATGTGGCCAATCACGCTTCAGGCTGGCTTGAACCTTCGGCGTCCGCGGGTGGTGAAAGCCGGGTCCGTCTGGCGCTGGGTAGCACAGATCGTAACCATATCAACAGCTGGCAGCAACACTTCACCTATGTTCCTGGCGCGCGCGCTGGTGCTGACTGGAATTTTGAAACACCCAGAACAGATGTTCGGGCGGCTACGCCCTCGCTCGTCTCGCTGACTGATAATGCCAGGCGCGAGATATTTGAGTATCCCTCTCGCACAGCAACGGTGGAAGAAGCAGAGCTTGCCGGTAAGCTGCGTATGCAGGCCAGCGAAGCTGATCACGAAACCATCCAGGCTGCCTCCAATATCCGTTTCCTGGAGGCCGGACGGCGATTCCAGCCATATGATGTGGTAAATCCGGACGCCTCCTATGAGGAGCATGTTATCACGCGCATTCGTCATCAGATCGTGGATACGACCTATGAAACAGCTGACGGGATGCTTGAATACCAGAATGCTTTTGAAGCGGTTCCCTCACGCGTACCGTTGACGCCACACCGAAATGCACGCCGCCCCAAGGTCGAAGGTAACCAGATCGCGATCGTGGCAGGCCCCCCCGGTGAAGAGATCCATACAGACAAATACGGACGCATCAAACTTGCTTTTCCCTGGGACAGACGCGCCAAAAGAGACGGGTCTGATACCTGCTGGGTTCGTGTCAGTCAGGTCTGGGGTGGCGGAACATGGGGTGCCCAGGTTATTCCGCGCATCGGCATGGAAGTTCTCGTATCGTACATCGATGGCGATCCCGACCGGCCACTCGTTGTCGGTGTCGTGCCCAATCCCGATAATATGCCCGCCTATGATCTGCCCGCCAATAAAACCCGCATGGTACTTCGGTCCAATACGCACAAGGGGCAGGGCTTCAACGAGATTACCTTTGAAGACGAAGCAGGCAAGGAGAACCAGTTCTTTCATGCCCAGAAAGACCGCACCGAACGTGTTCTCAATGACCGCACCAAACGGATTGATCGCCATGAGGTGGCATCGGTTGGAGGTAATCGCACGGTTGAGGTGAGCGGTAACCAGAAACATGAAATCGGCGGATCTGTGAACACTGTGATCGGTGGAACCGGGCCGATGGCAACTTTGGCAATGGCGGGTGTTCAGGCCCTTTCTGGTCAGACAGCAGGACTTTTCTCACAGGCTGCACAGATTGCAGGTGGGAGCGGACCGGGTGTGGCCGCCTTTGCGACGACTCTGGCTTCATCGGCTCTCGGCTTTCTGGGTGCAGGCGGTCTCTCGGCCCGCGAAGGGGTTGTGTCCGGCCCTAACCCGCGAGCTGATGCCGGCACAAGTCTGGCCGGTTCTGGCACTGGTGTCGGGGAGGCTGCGTCCAGTCTCTTCCCGTTATCCGGTATAGAGAACACGATTATCAGCCTCTTCAAATCCACTTCAATCGGCGTCGGTCAGGCCGAACAGATTGGTGTAAGTAAAGTAACGAATGTCGGATCAGCCTATATGGTTCGTGTCGGTCAGGAAATGCGGACTGATGTTGGAAAGAAAATCGATGTCGAGGTTGGCGAATTATACAATCTCGTAACACACGATAAATTCCATGGAGAAGCCAAGACATGGGAGGTTTTTGTTGATGATACAATTCGGTTATCCGCCCCCGGTGGATATATTGAGATAAACAAAAAAGGCATCAAACTTTATGCATTGAAAATAGATATTGAGGGTAATCGCATTAATTTCAAGAAAGGGGGGCCGGGAAAGGGCGCCTCCTGCCTCAAGAAGATGTCCCAATCACAGACACCGTTTGTGAGGCTCTAGCAGAGCCATGGAAACACCTGTGCTTGATCTTGCAGGAAATGATCAACTGGCTGATGTACAGCACGAAGTTCTTTCCAGGATCCACCGCCCACTTTTTGCTGTCGTGGACGGTGGGTGTTTTGATGATCTGGCAGACGAACTTGCAGACAAGGGCATAGCGAGCAGGTCTTTGTTTCGAGACGGTGGTGACGAGGCTCTGCGTCGGGATGGCCCATGGCTTGTACAACTGGTGGATGACCATTCGCGGGAACATATGGAGGCGCTGGCACTTGAACGGCCCTGCACGGTGTTTTGGTCATGTCCTAAAGGCGAGGAGGCATTGTGGCGGCATCTGCGAACCCTGAACCAAATTCTGATTCCAGATACCCGCATTCCTGACAATAACGAAAAATCTGGCCTTCCGATTAAATACGAGCGGGTGATCTTTCGTCATTGGGACCCGAATGTGTTGGCAAGCGTATTGCCGTTGCTGGATCAGCAGCAACTGGCCTGCTTATTCGGCCCAGCTGAAGTTATTCTGATGAATGGGTCCAATTATGACGGTCTCAAGCGGGCAATAAGACCCCCGGAGCTTCCGGGTGGTCTGAATGGTCCTTTGCGTATAAGGCCATCTCAGATTGAGGAGCTTAAAAAAGCAATGCTCCATTCATCAAGAATACGCATAGCCAGGTTTTTGAAAGGCCAGGTCCCACCAAATTTTTCGGGTATCGATGACAAGTTTTTGTGGGGCGCCACATTAGCAAGCGAAAGCAGTGCGGATGAGCTCGGCATAAAGACTGAGCGTGGCAGAGCCAGATGGGCTTACGTAATGATGTTGTCGGATGGCAAAGCAGCAAAGTTAAAGGAAGTTCGGAGTTATATTCAAGACGGTCGAGACAGTCCTGATAATCGTGTCAAATCGCTGATACAGCATACCGCCAATGCGATCCGGACTGGGGGCCTAGCCAATGGAGCGTTGGCATGAGCGCTGCTGCTGGAACTGCTGGTGAGATTGGGGGGCGGGTCGCCGGGGGTGTTCTCGGTGGAGCAATCGGTGGCATATTCGGCGGCCCTATCGGTGCCTGGATTGGGCGGGCAATTGGCTCCCGTGTAGGTGGTATGGCGGGTCGTGCGGCTGCATCTGCGGTCGCGGATTATATGGAAGATGCGAACGCACAAGCCGAAGAAGAGACACAAGATAAAGAAGCGGCCGTCCCCTGTGAAGATTGCGGGGAAATCGACTGTTTCAATCCACCGCCGGAATCGACACCTGATGAAATAGAAGAGTTCAAGCGTCAGCTCAAGGAACAGCAGGACGCAATTAATGACATTCCGTCTGACCAACTGGTCCAGAATATGGAGAATTACGAGAAGCTTGGTCGCGGTGCCAAGGATGCAGCGGATCGAGCACGGGCACGCGATAACTGGATCAAGAATAAAGCACGTAAACTTCTCAATGAGGATCCTCGTATGTCGGCGCAAGCAGCGCAAAATGCGGCAAAGAATGAGCTGAAAACGATGGACGTCATTCACACGCCGGATCTCTCTGCCGGCGGGTCCGGGCGGATATCGACGGAGAATGGCGGGATGGGTCCGCGATCAGCTAACAGGTCAATCGGTTCACAATGGTCAAAGGCGGGAAGTAACCCAGATGGAAAGACCCGGCTGGAACAACTCAAGGAACATGCCCAGAAAGCCAAAGAAAAGGGCGAACGTTCCAATGCTGAGTTGAAAATCTGCGACGAGGGGGGATCGACTAAGCCTAATAGCCAGCCGGAAGGTTCAAGTGGTTCGGGCCAGGGGCAGGCTGGTCCCAGCGATGTTCCGATGTCATAATACTGTATTACGTATTTTCAATACCGAATGGAGACCCGATGAAGGATTATCAGGTAAGGCTTGCATCAATCGTCGAGGACTTCGGTGCGCCGCAGGGTGCAGATGGTCCCATTGATGTGGAGCGCTACCGAGGCAAAGTGCCAGATGCAATGATCGAGTTTTGGCAGCAAAATGGGACCGGGATCATATTGAACGGATATTTTCAATTTTGCGATCCCGATAAATATGCCTCGATTATGAAATTTGTCTTCGACGGTGATCCCGACATCGAAGCGGAGAAAACTCACGTTCTTGGTTTTGGTGCGTTTGGAACGATCTTCGCGTGGAATGAGGTTTATCAGAACGTTGATATCGATCTCGTGGGCGGGAAAGTTTCATGCCAGGCGTTGATCGATGGGGAGACCTATAACCCGAATATCGCCGTTACCAGCAGCTTGATGCTGCTCGATGGTTCGACGTTCGATGAGTATGATTCAAACGCCAAAAAGCTTTTCAAGCCGGCACGCTCAAAACTTGGGAAGCTCGGTGTGGGACAAATTTACGGTTTCAGGCCTATTGTGGCGCTTGGCGGGAACCGGACCCTGGACAGTCTGACGATTTACGACGCGCTGCCGCATATGGCGATTATGGCTCAGGCACATCGACTGGAATTGATGGACAACGACCCGTTCCCGCCGCAACCAGTACGGGTGATCGGAGGCTAAGTGACAACAAAGCCAGCTTGACGGGAATCGTTGTAATTCCCGGCTTATAGAAACAGTCGAATCTTGGAGCTTTGCAGAGCCTGGACATCTCTCGCCGTCAAACATGAAACGCTGACCCGTGCGCTTGCGTAGGAGAAAATTCGACACGAGATAAAATTGCCTGCATACTGAGTTCGACTGCAGAACGTCCCGGAAAGACCAAGCTGGATCTTGTCAGGACTACAGGACGCTTGAGGAGAAAAAAATGAGTCGCCCCGTCACACTTCGCGGCCAGATGCATGTTTGTCCTATGTGCGATCCGGGCCCCAAACCTCACATCGGTGGACCGGTTCAAACTACCAGTCAGAATTTCGTCACTGTGAATGGCGTTCCCATCGCTACGGTCGGGGACAGGTGCCTTTGTAGCGGTGTCCCCACAACTGCTGCAATCACTGGCGGCTCGTCAGTGGCCAAAATAAATGGCCGTGAAGTAGCTCGCGCCGGTGATGCCTGTGAGCACGGCGGTCGACTCGTGCAGGGCGAAAGCTGGCTGACATTTGAATAGAAAGCCTCAAGGCTTGTCTGTTCGAGCTCCGTATACCATTCCCAAGATAACCAGGCCATGGAAACATCGATGTTTGAACCTGCAGATAACGATGGCACAAGGCATGTGCTACATGAAGTGCTTGCTGAACTGCCTACCCCGCGTTTCGCAGTTTTTGACGGATCATACTTCGACGATCTGGAAGACGAGTTTGCGGATGAGCACATAGCGAGCCGATCGTTGTTTCGAAGTGGTGGAGATGAGGAGCTGCGCCGGGACGGTCCGTGGCTCGTGGAACTGGCGAACAGGCGAACGGAGGCACATGTCGAAGCTTTGGCAACGAAAGCCCCCTGTGCCGTATTCTGGTCGTGTTCGGCCGGCGATGAAGTGTTGTGGCGGCACCTTCGAAGCATAAACTATATCCTTGTCCCGGAAGATCGGGCTGCTGGCAGTGCTGGAAAGTCGCCTCAACCTGTAAAATACGAAAGGGTTATGTTTCGTCACTGGGATCCGAATATTCTGGGCCCTATCTTATCGATCTTAACCGCCGGCCAGTTCGCACGCTTGATGGGTCCCGCAGATGCTATCGTAATGAATGCAACCGATTATGGTGGACTCAAGCGCTGCATGAGGCCCGGGAATATGCATGAGCCAACAAGGGGGGCGCTGAGAATGAATCCTGAGCAGATTCGCGAGCTGGTTGCCATCAGAGTTAAAAGCTCTGCGCTGCGGATAACCCGCTTCATACGTCAAACAAGCGCCGGTCAGATTGATCAAATGACGGATCAGGAACTCACCGAAGAAGTGACGAAGCGAATGAACGTCGCGGCGACACTGGGCATTAACGAAGAGCGCGCTCAGAAGCGATTTTGCTGGTTAATGTTGAACAGTAATGATCGGTTTCTCCACCAGGCCGGCGTTAAAGACTATTTGGCTTCTGGAGCGGGATCGGCTAACTCGCGTATTCATTTGTTATCGGAAGCCATGGCGGAAGCTGCAGCAAAAGGGGTTCGGTAATGGCTGGCGAAGCTGTCCTCGGTCGCGCGCTCTTGGGGGCAGGTGCACGTGCAGCCGCCAGGGGGCCGCTTGCGGCTCTTGGTCCTTTGGGCTGGGTAGCAATCGGTGCACTGACACTTTATGATGGCTATCAGCTTTACAACGCAATGTCGGAGAGCGCTGAAGCGGAGCCCAAGCCTGACAAGAAGCCTGAAGAATGTACAGAAGGTTGCGAAAAGCCGCTCCCGGACAATCCAGATGATCTTTTGGAGGACGGGTGGGAGGAAACAAGCCATCCCAAGGCCAAGGAGGCGGGACGGCGTACATTCCGTAACCCCAAAACTGGAGAAGAACTGGTATTTGACAAAGGGAAACCCGGACAACCCGGATGGGAAGGCCAGGACCATTATCACCGTCCAAACCCAGACAGCACGAGCCGTCACGATGAGTACCTGGACCTAAATGGCGACCCCGTTCGTCGGGGATCTGGGCCTTCTCATATACCACCTGGTTCAACATTGGGCTCCGGAGGAGCCGGATCATGACAAAAATTTTCAATGCAAGTGAAATTACCTCGCAGTATAGGCTCGTTGACCGTGAGATCAGTGGCGTCAATATAGGGGATGGGAAAGTAACCATATGGTTTAATCTTTTTCATGTTGATGATCCCCATAGAAATGATGAAAATATGGATTACCCTCTTTCAATAGAAGTAAAACAGAAGGAATTTAGCGTAATAGAAGGCGATATAAATGATCTCGAGAAGGATTTCTCGGGAGAGATATTATCTACAGTTGTTGATGGAAAAAAACTTAGAATTCTTGCGGATTGTAGGTTTTATAGCGATAGAAGTAGTCATGTGATCGAAATGGAACTTGACGGGGATGTTTCGGTGAATGAAATGCCGCCGAAAGATATCACGTAAATTAATTCTTATATTGTTTCGGACCTTTTCCGGGCAGAAACTGGATTCTCGATGTCTCTTGCCAGCTTGCGGCATCGAGCCAGTGACACGATACATCAGGATATTAACATTTGCGCGACGTGAGGCTTGCGAGTCTTGCGACGAAGAATGATCTATCGCATCAAGGCCGCCATTTTCACTTTGAAGGCATCAGGATTGGCGTGTCAGCGGCGGAACGTTCTTAACAGGTACCGGGAAGATGCAACACCCGGGCGAACTTGCCAGGCAGGGCGAGCGCGGATCAGTTGCTTTCCACTCTGGCCGTATCGTGAGGCGCTAAACCAAATGAACCCGGTGCACATCGAATTCTGTCGTTGAGACCCGCATGCCTGGTTCCACAGGGATATGGGATAATAAGGACGGAGTTTTTTGCTGCTTTTCACGCTCGTCATCGGGTGATTACCCGGACTGCCTACTGCAATTCGCGATCAAAGCTTTTGAGCGCACCAACGGCATGTTCGATGAAGTGTTTCGCCATCTCCGGCAACTCGGGTTTTGCGGGAAATGCGAAGGCGAAATGGTGAGGGATATCAGGTACAAACGGTCGGATGGCGATTTCCAGTTGCTCACAATCCCGGATCAACAAGGAATTTACAAGCGCAATCCCTATTCCCTGGGCTGCGAAACCGCAGGCCGAACTTACTGAATGGGCTTCCAGGCGGATGTGCGGTGCCAGGCCGTTCGACGAGAACGTCAGATCGATGTCGTGGCGAGGTGGACGTCCTCTGCCAAGCATGACCAACGGCTCATTATGAAGGTCGCTCGGTCGGATTACGTCCTTTGACGTCAGGCGATGCCCAATTGGAATGGCGCATACGGAGCGTGCACGGATGAGTTCGGAACTATGGAGGTTCTTATCGGCGAACGGGAGGCGCAGGAAGCCAATTTCGGCCTGCTTTTCTTCCAGCATGCGCTCAATGACATTGTAGGTCCCGTGCAAAACCTCGAAGCGGGCTTCAGGGTTTTCACGCAGGAAATCTGCAATGATCTTCGGCATAATGACTTTGGAGATACCAGGGGGCACTGCCACTCTGAGGAGTGCTTCCGAAAAACGCCCTGTTTTCAGATCGTTGACGGCCTGCTGGAGCATGCTGACACGCTCGAGCACATCAGCGATACGCGGTTCCAGCAGGCCGTTTATACGCGAAGGCATCAAACGCGAGCCGTCCCGAAAGAAAAGCTCCTGTTCGAAATCGCTTTCGAGCTGGGTGAGACGGCGGCTCACGGCTGATTGAGATATACCCAGCAGTTCGGCGGCAGCCTGTGTGGAGCCGGTGCTCATAACAGCCCGGAACGCTTCCAGATCCTTAATCTTCATCGCCTCGCCTCTATGCATAAAACGCATAGATAATTCAGTTTATCTCATAATATTGCAAGTGCCATTTCGATATGCAGATCTAAACAAAACAAGAATCAGGAACATATCGGGAGCACTCATGAACACCTCACCGCTTCGCCTGCCACAAAGGCAGGCGCGATGACGGCATTCATTATAAGGCGGCTTTTCCAGGCGGCTATTGTTCTGCTTGCAACGTCGTTCATCGTGTTTGCCGGAATCTATGCGATCGGCGATCCGCTGGAAATTTTGCTGCCGCCGGATGCCACGATCGCTGAACGCGCTCAGGTCACACAGGCTCTCGGCCTCGACAGGCCGTTGGTTGTACAATACGGGCACTTCCTTTTGAACCTTCTGAAAGGCGATCTTGGCACATCGTTCGTTTATAACCAGCCATCCATCAGTGTCATTCTCGGGCGTCTGCCCGCCACACTGGAACTGGCCTTTTGCGCGCTTGTGCTTGCGATCGTGATTGGTATCCCGCTGGGACTGATTGCGGGCCTGAAATCAGGCACCGCGACTGACGAAACTATCATGACCGGTTCGATCCTTGGTTTCAGCCTGCCGAACTTCTGGCAGGGTATGATGCTGATCATGATTTTTTCGGTTTATCTCGGCTGGCTTCCCTCGACTGGAAGGGGGCAGACGGGAAGCATTCTGGGGATTGAAACCAGTTTGGCCACCTGGGACGGTATCCGACACCTGATTCTCCCCGCGCTGAACCTGTCACTTGCCAAGATTTCTCTGGTCATTCGCCTGACACGCACTGGAGTTCAGGAGACCATGCCGCTCGACTTCGTCAAGTTTGCGCGTGCCAGAGGCCTTTCTTCACGACGCATCGTTTTTGTACACGTGTTGAAGAACATCCTGATCCCGATCGTCACGGTCATAGGCGTCGAGTTCGGTTCGCTGATCGCTTTCGCAGTCGTGACCGAGACGATCTTTGCCTGGCCCGGTGTCGGCAAACTGATCATTGACAGTATCAACATTCTCGATCGCCCGGTCGTGGTGGCCTACATTCTTGTCGTTGTGACCATGTTCATCCTCATAAATCTCCTCGTCGATATCCTCTATTCGGTCCTCGATCCACGGATAAGGAGCAAAGCGCGATGAGTATTCTTTCTCGACGTCTCCTGGGGGACGGTGTCGTTGCAATTGCAGTCTCCGGCATATTCGGAAGCGTCAAGGCAACCGTTGCTTCAATTGTTTGTATTGCGCTGGTTCTGGCAGCGATCCTTGCGCCGTTCATTGCTCCGCAGAACCCCTACGACCTTATGCAGATCGACATTTTTGACGCCAGGCTTCCACCTTTGTCTGAAGGTTTCAACGGTGTGCACTATTGGCTCGGCACTGACACTCAGGGCCGCGACATGCTCTCCGCCATGCTCTACGGCCTGCGTACAAGCCTTGGCGTCGGTCTCACTGCCGGATTGCTGGCGCTGGTTATCGGTTCATCGCTTGGCCTGATTGCCGCATATTCGGGAGGTCGTCCAGATGCATTCATCATGCGTGTCGTGGACCTGATGCTGGGCTTCCCCACGATCCTTATCGCGCTCCTGATCCTCGCCGTGCTCGGACAGGGTACGTGGAAGGTGATTTTTGCGCTTGTGCTCGTCCAATGGGCTTATTTTGCACGGGCATCACGTGCTGCTGCACTGGTTGAGGTTAATAAAGAGTATGTCGAGGCAGCGCGTTGTCTCGGCCTCAGCCGGACAAGGATTCTGTTTGGTCAGCTTCTGCCGAATTGCATGCCACCGCTGATCGTTATCGGGACAATTCAGATCGCACAGGCAATCGCCACCGAAGCTACACTCAGCTTTCTCGGCATAGGTTTGCCAATTACCGAACCGTCTCTCGGCCTTCTGATCGCCAATGGCTATCAGGTGCTGCTCGCCGGGCTTTACTGGATCAGTGTCTATCCCGGACTTCTTCTTCTTACGCTCGTGTTTTCCATCAACATCGTTGGCGATCGCCTGCGCGAAGTATTGAATCCGAGGCTGGTGAAATGACAACAATCCCTGAAACGTCCGAGGTTGTCCTGGAAGTTAGTGATCTGCAGACGCATTTCTTTACCAGCGCCGGGGTCGTCAAATCTGTAGATAATGTGAGTCTGACAGTCCGCCGTGGAGAGATCGTCGGACTGGTGGGAGAATCCGGCTCCGGCAAATCGATCACCGGTTTCTCGATCCTTGGTCTGGTTGACCCTCCCGGACGCAATGTTGGAGGGTCTATACTGTTCAGAGGTGAAGAGCTTCTTACGGCGTCGCAAGAGCGTTTGCGCTCTTTACGTGGTAACCGGATCGCGATGATTTTTCAGGATCCGATGATGACCCTGAATCCGGTCCTCACGGTGAGGACGCACATGGTCGAAACAGTCCTCGCCCATGAAAGCGTATCCAGAACTGAAGCGCTCAGACGTTCAATAGAAGCCTTGCGCATGGTGGGAATTTCGCAGCCGGAATCTCGTATCGACAGCTATCCGCACGAGTTTTCCGGTGGCATGCGACAGCGCGTAGCGATCGCCATTGCGCTATTGCATAAACCCGATCTGATCATAGCAGATGAGCCTACTACCGCACTTGACGTGACGATCCAGAGTCAGATTCTATCGGAAGTCCAGACGCTGTGCCGGGAGTTGGGCATGGGACTGATCTGGATCAGTCACGATCTAGGCGTCGTGGCAGGTCTCGCAGATCGAATTGCTGTGATGTATTCGGGAAGGATCGTTGAAGAGGGACGTGTTGATGACGTACTCGACCGTCCACGGCATCCCTACACCGCCGGTCTGATAGGCTCGGCTCCCGCAGCAAACAGCCGTGGCAAACGGTTGACCCAGATACGTGGTTCCGCACCACATCCCCTTCGCCGACCGGAGGGCTGTTCATTCCGCACACGATGCGATTTCGCTTCGCAAGCCTGCTTTCAGGAACCTGCTGAAACCTTGTCTGCAAGCAACCATCGCTGGCGCTGCTTCAATCCATTGCAAGCCGAAACTGCGGAGGCAGCCCGATGAATGAAATCTTTGCAGAAGTTCGCAACGTCTCGAAACGCTTTACGCATGAACCGGATTTCGCCGAACGCGTAGCTTCCAGGCTTGGTGCAGTCTCGACGCGCAAGGTGGTGCATGCCTTGGACGGCGTTGATCTGGTGGTGCGAAAGGGTGAGGTCGTTGGCCTGGTTGGAGAGTCCGGCTGCGGCAAGTCCACGCTTGGTCGTGTCATTGCAGGGATGCTTCCCGCGACCGAAGGAGATGTGTTCGTTAACGGCATGGAGCGCAACGAGCTGCGCGGTGCGCAAGCGCGTGAAGCGCGCCTCAGGACGCAGATTATTTTCCAGGATCCGATGTCATCACTCAATCCACGCAAGCGGGTCATCGACATCATTGGCGAGGCGCCTGTTGCACATGGTCTGATCAAAGCACGCGAAAAGAAAAAGATTGTCGAGGACTTACTGGAAACGGTTGGTCTCGATCCTTCAATGGCCGGTCGCTACCCGCACCAGTTCTCCGGCGGACAACGACAGCGTATCGGGATTGCGCGCGCATTGGCGGTAAAGCCGGAGTTCCTGGTTTGTGACGAAAGCATTGCAGCTCTCGACATCTCCATTCAGGCCCAGGTAATCAACCTTTTCATGGATCTGCGCAAAGCGCTCGATCTGACCTATCTCTTCATTAGCCACGATCTGGGTGTCGTTAATCACATCGCTGATCGTGTGGTCATCATGTATCTCGGGAGGGTCGTTGAATCTGGCTCTGTCGAAGACATTTTCGAGCACCCCAACCATCCTTACACGGCAGCCCTTCTGTCGGAAGTGCCCAGCATCGACAAGCGCCACAGGACCTTTAACACGATCAGGGGCGAGATACCGTCACCCGTCAATCCGCCGCCTGGTTGCCATTTCCATCCGCGCTGTCCCTATGCCTTCGAACGTTGTCAGGTCGAACGCCCAGAGCTTCGCCAGGTTGGCAGCATTCATGAAAGCGCATGCCATCTCAATGACTTGTCTCAAAGGCCAGTCTTCAACACTCCGGGGAACTGAAGGAAACATATTATGACATTGAAAAAAATCGCCGGCAAAATGGCCATTGCTGCACTACTTCTTGCAACGACAGCCCTCTCGGCTCCGGCAGCCGATATCGTCATTGGCAGGGCGACCGAGCCGTCGGCGATTGATCCGCAGTTCTCGCGTACCGGCAACAACCAGATGACTGCAGACAACATGTTCGAAACGTTGCTGATGACGGATGCAAATCTGCAAATGCATCCAAATCTGGCAACCGAGTGGACCAACATCGATCCGAAGACCTGGGAAATCACGCTGCGTCAGGACGTAAAATTCCACGACGGCACGCCGTTTACCGCCGATGATGTTGTCTTCTCGCTCGACCGTACTGACAAGGTGCCGAACAGCCCGGCTCCCTTCAGCGATATGGTCAGTTCAGTCGCAAGCGTGGAAAAGATTGATGATCACAAGATCCGGGTAAAGACGAAGACACCTAATCCTGCGCTGATGGAACAGATCGGTCGGGTTTTTATCGTTTCAAAAAAGGCCGCAGAAAATGCAACGCTGGAAGATTTTAACTCCGGCAAGGCTGCAATCGGTACAGGCCCATATCAGTTCGTCTCCTGGAAGCCAGCCGAGTCCCTGACGCTGAAAGCCTACCCGAATTACTGGGGCCAGAAGCCCGATTTCGAGAATGTTGAATTTCGCTTTATTGCAAATAATGCGGCGCGCACTGCAGCGCTGCTGTCAGGTTCTGTCGATCTGATCGATTCCGTTGCGCCAGCCGATGTGCCCCGGCTTGAAGGGCAAAACAACATCAAGGTCTATCCGATTGAATCCGGTCGCCTGGTCTATCTGGCTCTCAATATGCGCAACGACACTGCGCCGGGCGTCGTCGACGCATCAGGTAAGGCAATTGAGCCGAACCCGTTTCGCGACGTGAAGGTGCGCAAGGCTGTATCCGCGATGATCGACCGTGCGTTGCTGGTGAACCGTATCCTCGGAGGTTCCGGTGTTCCATCTGCCCAGGTTGTTCCCTCGGTTCTTGGCGGCTATGTGCCTGAACTTGCACCCACGCCCGCTGCTCCGGCTGAGGCAAAGAAGCTGCTAACCGAAGCCGGATTCCCCGATGGCTTCGGCATTACTCTCTATTCATCCAATGACCGCTTTCCGGGGGATGGTGAAATCGCACAGGCTCTTGGCCAATTGCTCGCGCGAGGCGGTTTGAAAGTCAATGGTGTCCAGACCCAGCCATACAATGTTTATGCGTCGGCGGCGACGAAGGGCGAATATGGTGCCTTTATTTTCTCTCTAGGTTCGTCAACACCGAATTCTGAGGCCAATCTGCGGTCGCTGCTTCAGACTTATAGCCAGGAAGCGGGAACCGGAGGGTTCAATCGTACACGTTATTCCAATTCCGGGTTTGATAAAGCCCTGCAGTCGGCAATGGAGGAATTTGACTACGACGCCCGCATGAAGAAGCTTCAGGAAGCCACACGCATCGCGATGGAAGATCAGGCGATCGTTCCTCTGTATTTCCAGAAGATCTACTGGGCCTCGCGCGACGGACTCGACTTCACACCGAACCTCGCCGAACGCACCCTGGCGCAGGATGTAAAAAAAGCAAAATGAACTTTAATCCGAATGAACTTACGTCAGCTACTGCCGTAGCTGACGACGTAGTTGTGCACCGCAACGTCATGATTGCCATGCGCGACGGAGTGCACCTGGCCACAGATATTTACCGTCCTGCGGTCAACGGAAAGCCGGTGGAAACTCCATTTCCGGTCATCTTCGAACGTACACCGTACGACAAGTCAGGAACGCCTCGCACAGAGTTCTCTGTGGCTGCACCCACGCCTTTATCGCGACCGGAATATGCCATTCGTCTGGTACGAAAGGGTTATATTGTCATCTGGCAGGATTGCCGCGGTCGCTATGACAGCGAGGGGCATTTCACGAAGTACCTTTCCGAAGGGCAAGACGGGTTCGACAGCATGGCCTGGATAGAAATGCAGCCATGGAACAACAGCAAAATCGGTACTCAGGGCTTGTCCTACAACGCCCATACCCAGATGGCGCTGGCTTCATTGAATGCACCTGGACTGGCCGCAATGGTGGTGGATTCCGGTGGTTTCTCCAATGCCTATACCTGCGGGATCCGGCAAGGTGGGGCCTTCGAGCTTAAGCAGGCGACGTGGGCCTATCACAGAGCGCAGGAAGGAACGGATGAGCGAACCGCGGCGGCCGTAGCAGCGGAAAGCCTGCATGACTGGTTCTCCATGATGCCCTGGACGAAGGGCCGTTCGCCGGTCCGCTGGAACCCTGAATATGAAGCTTATCTGCTTGAGCAATGGCAGGAAGGCACATTCGGGGACTTCTGGAAAAAAGTCGGTATTTACGCTGCAGGCTATTACGAAACCTTTCCAAAGGTGCCGATCACCTTCATGTCGAGCTGGTACGATGTCTATGTACCCACGACGCTGGAGAACTTCATGGCTCTAAAAGGGGATCCGGACCGTCCGCTAACACTGATTATGGGGCCATGGACGCATGGCAACCGCACAAGAAGTGTATTTGGCGACGTCGATTTCGGACCAGCGGCCATTTTTGATGGCCAGGTCGATAAGGACTGGTTTACCTATCGTGAGAACTGGTTTGCCCGCCATTTGCAAGGAGAGGCAACAGAAGACCGGGAAGGGCAGGTCCATCTGTTCCTGATGGGCACAGGTAGCGGTAGCAAGACCGAAAACGGTCATCTTGATCATGGTGGCTGCTGGATCCAAAGCACCGACTGGCCGTTACCGAATGCCGAGCCGCTCGAACTATATCTTGGAAGCGATATGTCGCTGAGTGCTTCCGCCCCATCAGAAACGGAAGCCGTACTTACCTATGACTTCGACCCTGCAAATCCTGTTCCCACGATTGGCGGTGCGCTTACGTCCGGCGAGCCAATCTTCACCGGCGGCGGGTTCGATCAGGTCGAAGCTAAAGAGTTCTATGGCTGTAAGCGCCCCGGCCTCCCCTTGAGCGCTCGTCCGGACGTGCTTTGCTTCGAAACCGGGCCCCTGGAAAACGATGTGGCAGTCGTCGGCCCAGTCGAGATCGATCTGTGGGCGACAACCGACGCGCCTGACACGGATTTCACGGCGAAACTGGTAGATGTCTATCCCCCATCGGAGGATTATCCTCGTGGCTATGCGCTCAACATATCGGATGGCATATTCCGTGTGCGGTATCGCGACGCCTTTGACAGGCCAAGACTGGTCGAAAAAGGTGAAATTTTCAAGATAACGGTCAGGGCCTTTGCAACGGCGAACCTCTTTAAGAAGGGACATCGTATTCGTCTCGATATCTCTTCCTCCAATTTTCCGAAGTTCGACGTTAACCCGAATACAGGCGAGCCGGAAGGAACGAGCCGTACGAGCCAGGTCGCACGTAATTCGGTATTCCTTCAAGCCGACAGACCTTCGGTACTCAGGATGTTGAAGATTAAATGGCCGGATGACCAAAGAACCTGTCCGTAAACTGCATACGGACCATGCCAGACCATTCGTGATTGAACGCTGTGATTTGTGACGCGTCTTGCAGTCGACATTCACGCCAGACATGCCTGCGACTGCGCAAGCAGCCGCAGGCATCCGGCAGTTGTGCTGCGCCAGGGGCACCTTCGTTACACTTGTTTTCAGTGCTTCATTGCCCAATGTTTATTATTTAACTGATCGCGCTTTTTCCGACTTTATCTGCATCGCACCTGTTCCAGCGACAGCAGCAGACTTTCAGGGCTTTTGTGTCACAACAGAAATTTTGCCAATCTGGTTGCTCCCCGATTTGAAAACAGGTGAAAAGCGCCCGTCTCTACTCTTCATTCTATTAGAATTTTTCAAGGGTTAAACGCGTCGTCTTCCTCTCAAGATTTTCCTGGTTGGAAAATGACCACGTTGAATAACGTGCGCGTATCAAAAGGCGGTAACCCTGTCCTTCCTCAAGCCAATACACAGGACTGATGTGAGCTATCGATGGAATATCTCATTGAGATAATAGAGGTAATTTTGAAGTAAAATTTTATTTACTTAAGTATTGAGGAATCGCTTATCAGTTAAAGTGCTATAATTTATTTCATTTTGATCCGAACTTGCATATAGTTCTCCTGGTGCGAAGCCAGAGGAGGAAGTTGGTGTCATGACGACGATCATCGGAACAATCGGCGACGATATTCTGCGGGGAACGCTGGAGAACGACCGGATTATGGGGCTCGCGGGCAATGACGACCTCGACGGTCGGGAAGGTGATGATTTCCTTGACGGCGGTGCTGGCGATGACGTGCTGACCAGCACGAGCGGCTACGACCGGCTGGAAGGGGGAGCGGGCGACGACCGGCTGGTTCTCATTGGGACAAGCGGTACATTGACGGGAGGCGAGGGCATCGACACGTTCGTTTTCGACTTAAGGGACGAGAACCGCCCGGTTTTCTTCAATGGAACGAACGGCCACAGCATAGTCGGTTACCAGACGCAGACCGCAGAGCATAGCTATTTCCGCGAGATCGAGCGCTTCGAGGTGACGACCGGGAGCGGTGACGACTGGGTCAATGGCGGGAGCGGTGACGACGTTATCTCAACCGGAGCAGGTAACGACCTGATAGGGCAGTCCTGGCCTGATTTTGATGATCCGGCGAGTGCTCTTGGGGACGATATTGTTGATGCCGGTGCGGGCGACGATAACATTGTCGACCGGCTCGGTGCCAACCGGCTCTTCGGTGGCGCCGGCAACGACACCATAACCGCAACGGTGTCTTCCGCAGAGCTTGACGGTGGCGAGGGTAACGATACGCTGACGATCGATGAAGCTGGAAGTAGCGGGGATCTCGTGATCGATTTCGCCAGCGGCACTACCTCGGGCGGAACAGCCATCCGCAATTTCGAGCAGTTCGTTGGCGAGACGGGTAGTGGCGACGACAAGGTGAATGCGGCGGGGCTGTTATCAGCTCACATCTCGACCGGTGCAGGTGACGACCAGATCGATGGTTCAACCGGCAACGACACGATCTCGGCCGGTGCCGACAACGACGTGGTTCTGGGCGCCGCCGGTGCCGATCTGATCCAGGGGAATGAAGGCAACGATTATCTCGAAGGCGGCGCTGGTAACGATGAGCTCTGGGGTGACAGCGCGGATTTCACCGGACAGGGCGATGACAGGCTCTTTGGCGGCGATGGCGATGATGTGCTGAATGGCGGCTATGGCGCGGACTACCTGAGCGGCGGTGAAGGCAATGACCAGTTGCACGGCGACAGGGGCGATGACACGCTGTTCGGCGATGCTGGCGACGACTGGCTTTCCCATGTCGACGCGGGTTATGACCGCCTGTACGGTGGGACTGGTAACGACGGTTTCGGCGTTGCCAATCCCTATGGAAATACGCTGGAAGGGGAAATCGATGGCGGCGACGGGCAGGACCGGCTCGAGCTGACCCTCTACGATAACGGACCGGTCGAATTCGATGCAATGACCGGAGCAATGGGCGAGCTGAGCTTCGCCAATATTGAGCAATTCGAGGTGCAGGCCCGGGGAGGTTACAACGATATCCTTCGCGGCGGAGCCGGCAACGACGTGCTGGACGGCCAGGGCGGAGATGATCTGATAGAGGGCAGGGCTGGTAACGACACGCTCATAGGGCATGCTGGATCCGATCGGCTGGACGGAGGCGATGGCGACGACGTCCTCGACGCCGGAAGCTATAGTGGTGCCGATGTCCTGACCGGTGGAGCCGGTGCCGACACCTTTGTCTGGGCTGACTTTTATATCGGTTATTCCGGTGTCGATCGTGTCACTGATTTCGACACGCAGAGCGGTGACGTAATCCAGTTCGATCATGCAGGCTTTGTCTATGATTTCGATGATTTCGTCGCGGCCTCACGGGACACGGCGGATGGTGTCTATTTTGCAATCGCAGACCGTGATGATTACGGTATGCTTATCGAAGGTGTCTCACTCTCCGATCTATCTGCCGACGACTTCGTCTTTTCCTGAAGTGTTGGTGGCGATTGTGCTCGATGAGCGCAGCGGTGAGCGTTCCCCATCGCTGCACGCGTCCATCAGATGACACCTGCAAACGGTGTTAGCTTGGTCGAAGATGATACCTGGCTGCCGTACTGTTCGACGCTCTCATTTCGTTCTTCGAATTGAATTTCGCGAACTCTGCAAAGCGGTTTTCCGCTCCCCCCGTCACCTCCGCAGGCCCCCATCGCACAAAATAATCTGGTCAGCCTTTTTCAACAGCGGCGGCAACCTGTCGTCGCCAGATCGGCAACTCCGATAATTCCTGCATCTGCGCCAAGCCTGGCGGCGACGAGCTCGGGAACAGTGACCGAAGGATGGTCGGCGAGGGCCTCGCGCAACAGGTCGAGGAAGCTGTCAGACAGACCCACGCCACCTCCGATTACGATGCATTCGGGGTCAACCACCGCCTGCAAGCCTACGACAGCTGCGGCCAATTGCGATGCCGCATCCTGAACAATGCGCTGCGCCCAGTCTTCGCCCGCTGCAGCGGCGGAAAACACCAGGCGCGCATCCCCTG
Source organism: Brucella cytisi (assembly GCF_038433355.1). Lineage (NCBI taxonomy): Bacteria > Pseudomonadati > Pseudomonadota > Alphaproteobacteria > Hyphomicrobiales > Brucellaceae > Brucella > Brucella cytisi. Next base: position 165,765 of record NZ_JBCAUP010000012.1, on the reverse strand, counting down.
AGTGGCCAACCTCGAATGCTTTCCTCGCGATACCGAATCCCGACGCCAGGGTTTCGAGCCGCACAAAACCCGATGCCCCCGTGACCATAACCTGTCCCAGACTTCCGGCAATGCCGCGTGTGCCGCGAAGCAGGCGTCCATTAAGAACGATGCCGCCGCCAATGCCACTCGAAATGGTGAGAAATACCATGTCACGCCCGCGTGCGGCGCCGAAACGATATTCACCCCATGCCGCCGCCTGTGCGTCATTGACGACTTCGACCGGCACGCCGAGCGCTGTTCTCATCATACGCTCCAGAGGATAGCCATGCGGGATGGAGAGCGTTCCAGGGTTAAGCGAAGTCCATTTTTCGCCGTCTACGCGCCCGGTCACAGCAATTGCGGCGCACCGGTAACGATCCTTCCAGTCCAAAGCAAGACTGGTGACGGCTTCAATCCATTCCTCCCCGCCCACCGGAGTTGGCGTTGCCATAACCCGACGTTCCAGAATTTTGCTGCCACGGACCAGAGCCGCCAGTGCCTTTGTTCCACCGATATCGAAGGCAAGGACCGGCGATGCCAACTCAGTCGCGCTTTCTATGGATTTGCGGAACCAGCTGATGATATATTCCGGCCTGGTTATTGCGGAGCCGACAACAACGGCATCCGCTCCCGCACGGATCGCATCACCTGCCTGTTGCGGGCTGTTGTAACGCCCTTCTGCGATGAGGAAACCGCCCAGATCAGAACACTGCGCGACCAGGTCGAGATCAGGGTTTTGCGGTGTTGGACCCTTGCCCGTATAGCCTGACATCGTGGTGCCGATAATATCTGCGCCCGCGGCAAGTGCGCTGTGCGCTTCAGCCAATGTGGAAATATCCGCCATTGCAATTCGTCCGCGCCGCTTGATTTCCGTAATCAATTCAGCAGCAGGTACAGGACGCTGCCGATCCGTGCCGTCGACGGCGACAATATCAGCGCCGGCCCCGCAAAGAGTTTCAACATCGTCCAGAAAAGGCGTGATACGGACCGGACTGTCATCGAGATCGCGTTTTATGAGACCTATTATCGGAAGGGCGCTTTCCCGCGTGACCGACGCAACGTTTGCAGCGCCTTCTATACGCAATCCCTTTGCGCCGGATGCCTCGGCGGCCTGCCCGTAAGCGACAACCGAGGCGACACTGTCAAACGCTCCTCCGGGCACAGGCTGGCAGGAAACGATCAGCTTACCCCGGAGATTGTCGAGAATATCCTTCCTGGTCATACGCGATATCCCATAGCGGGCCCGGTGCATTCCATGACTGTGTGCTTGAATAGCACCCGGTTGCAAAATTGCCTCTTCGCCCGAATTGCCATTTGGCGTATCTCCAACATAGTCGAATAACCGACTTTTAAATATCCTATTGACAGATATCCTACAAGTGGATAATCGTTGGAAACCTGCTCAATCGGAGTCCCGCATGTCTGAACCGGAGACGAAGATGAAAAACCCGATCAAGCCCCTGAAGCGCGCACCTCTGCTGCATGTATCGGTTCAGGAGAGCCTGCGTGCCTATATTGAGGATAACGGCCTTAAGGCGGGCGCGGCGCTTCCGCCGGAAGGCGAGCTTGCCACCCAACTCGGCGTCAGCCGTAATTCGGTGCGCGAGGGGATCAAGGCGCTGGAATCGGTGGGCGTACTGGAATCGCGCCGGGGCATTGGCGTCTTCGTGAAAGCCTTCTCCTTCGAGCCTCTGCTTGAGAACCTGGCCTATGGTCTTGGTGACGCATTGCGGCAGATCGAGGAAGTAACGGCAATTCGCCGGGCGCTGGAAGTGGGCCTCATCGACAAAACGCTGGAACTGATCGGTGAAGATGACATCAAGGAACTGCGCGACACGCTGGAGAAAATGCGTCAGCGTGCGGAGCGCGGGGAAGGTTTTCCTGAAGAGGACAGACACTTTCATCAGCTCCTGTTTCGCTGTCAGGACAATGAAATGCTGCTTCGCCTGATCGAAGTGTTCTGGCTCGCCTTCTACAAGGCGTCGAATTTCATGAACCTCGAGAACATCGATCCAATGACGACATGGCGCGATCATGTCGCGATCGTGGATGCGATCGAAGCTGGCGATGTGGTCGTTGTACGCAAGCAGCTCGATCGCCACTATTCGGGCATCAACCAGGTGATTGCCCTCAACAGAACCGCTTCATTGACTGGGAGGAAGACATGAGGTTGCGTAATTTTTATTCGGCGCTTGCCTTATCGGCAGCGGTTCTCGCCGGACCGCTTTATGCCACCGCGCCGGCAATGGCTGCAGGCACGATTTCCGGCGGGTTCGATGTGGGCCCCGGCGGCTTCCAGGGGAATTTCAATCCACTGGCCGCCACTGGCGGATTTACATGGCTCGTCACTTATTTCGAACCACTGGTGATATACGACGACAAGCTTGAAAACATCGTGGGCGATCTGGCGGAATCTTTTGAGACGAGCCCCGACCAGTTGACCTATACTTTCAAACTCGCTGACGCCAAATGGCATGACGGCAAGCCTTTTACGTCGAAGGATGTCAAGTTCACCTTCGATCTGGCCAAAGACGGCAAGACAGGTTCGGTTTTCGCAGCAAGGCTCGCTTCAATCATATCGGTGGAAACGCCTGACGAAAAGACGGTGGTGATAAAGCTCAAGGATGCGAACCCCTCCATGCTCGACACACTCACGAAAGTGATGATGCTGCCCGAGCACGCGCTGGCGTCCATCCCGTCGGAACAGCTGGCCAAAAACGCGTGGTGGTCCACATCACCTGTCGGAACCGGCCCGTTCAAATTCAATAAATATGTCGCCGACCAATATGTTGAACTTGCCGCCAATCCCGACTATCGCGGCGGCAAGCCTGTGGTGGACAAGCTCATCAATCGTTATTTCGCCGATCCGGCTGCGGCTATCGCAGCGCTGCGTTCCGGTGAAATCCAGTTCACCTATGTCGATTCCAACGATGTTTCAACTTTCAGCAGCGACAGCGCCTTTCATGTGATCGAAGGCGACTCCTTCGTGGTCAACTATGTCGGCTTCAATCAGGAGCTCCCGCTCTGGAAGGACCTCAAGGTCCGGCAGGCATTCATGCACGCGATCAACCGCGATGCAATTATCCAGAGCCTTTATGGCAGCGCGGCCAAGCCGGCAAACTGCGTCTATGTTGCCGACCGTCTGGTGCCGAAGGATATAGATGCATATGCCTATGATCCGGAAAAGGCCAAACAGCTTCTGAATGAGGCTGGATGGGACGATATCAACGGCGACAAGCCGATCCCCATCCTGACCTATTACAATTCGCCGCTTGTCGCCAATGTGCTGGCTGCGATGCAGGCGATGCTGGCACAGGTCGGCATCAATATCGTTCCGCGCACGGTTGATACCCCGACCTATAATTCCACCGTCTACAAACAGGGCGGCAATGCGAGTGAGTTTCCGCTGATCTTCGCCGGTTTGCAGAACGGACCTGATCCGTCCAATATCAATATCGGTCTCAACGAAAAGCAGATTCCGCCTGCGGGCTCCAACGTAATGCGCATCCGTATGCCGGAAGTGTCGCAGGCCCTTGACGCAGCCCTTGACGAAACGGACCCCGCCAAGCGCGATGCACGCTATCAGGATGTCTGCAAGGCGACCAATGCTAATCTTCCCTGGGGCACGATGTGGGTCGCCAACCGCTATGGTGTGGCTTCCAAAAAGCTCAGGGATTTCGTCTGGACACCTGCGCCGGCGGGCGGCCCTTATCAGGCCCATCCGGAAAAGTGGTCGATAGCCGAATAACGGCGCTCCATTTGCAACCAGACCGAGCCGACGGCGTCTTGTGACGACGCCGTCCCGACCCCTTGCACCTGAACACCAAAGACAGGCTTTAGAAACTTCATGCTTCGCTATTGCCTTCATCGCTTGCTCATAGGGCTCGGCATGTTGCTGGCGTTGACGATACTGATCTTCGTCCTGCTGCAACTGACGCCCGGCGATCCGATCGACGCCTACATCAACCCCAATGTCGCCATGACCCAGGCTGAAATGGATGCGCTGCGGGCACAGCTTGGTCTCGACCGGCCACTGCCGGTACAGTATCTGGCCTGGCTGGGACAGGCCGTGCAGGGCAATCTTGGCCATTCGCTGCAGCGCTTCAACGAAACCGTGTCAGGCCTCATCGCCTCGCGCATCGGGCCGACTCTTCTCCTGATGACTGCAGGTCTTGCCATTGCCATTGTCATTGGCATCACGACCGGCATCATCAGCGCCGTGCGCCGAAATTCGTTCCCGGATTACTCTTTCTCTGTGCTCGCCTTGCTTGGCATTTCCAGCCCCGCTTTTCTCACGGCGCTGCTCGGCCTTTATATCTTTTCCGTGCGTCTCAAACTGGCGCCATCCGGCGGAATGCTGACACCGGCAACGGACTTCTCCATACCTGACCTGCTCCGCCATCTGGCATTGCCAGCCCTCGTGCTTTCCATCGGCCATGCCGCGCTTATCATGCGCTATATGCGCTCCTCCATGCTCGAAACACTCAATCAGGATTATGTGCGCACCGCCCGTGCCAAGGGCGTGCGCGAATTCTGGGTGGTAGTGAAGCATACGTTGCGAAACGCCATGCTGCCGGTCGTAACCCTCATCGGCTCCACGATAGGCCTGGCGGTGGGCGGTGCAATTTTCACCGAGAGCGTCTTTAATTGGCCGGGCATGGGACTTCTTCTCATCAACGCGGTCGAAACTCGCGATTATCCGGTTATCATGGGCGCAACACTTGTGATCGGCGCTTGTGTCATCATCGTCAATATCCTGACCGATCTGGCCTATGCGGTCATCGATCCGCGCATCAAGGTTATGTAAGATGAGTCTGTCCGTTACCTCTTCCGCAGGGCCGACAGCCCGCTCCGCAAGCCGCTTCTTGCAGAACCGCGCCGCAATAATCGGCCTTGTCCTGCTCGTTCCGCTTCTGGTCGCGGTGCTGACCTACCCACTATGGCTTCCCTACAAGCCGAACGATATCGACCTTCTGGCGATGAATTCCGGTCCAGGCTGGAAGCACTGGTTTGGAACCGACGGGGTTGGCCGCGACGTATTTGCCCGAACGATGGAGGGCGGGCGTATTTCTCTTCTCGTCGCCGTTTCATCCGTGGTGCTCTCCACATCCATCGGCTTCCTGATCGGTGCGATCTCCGCCCTTGGCGGGCGATGGGCGGATGCGATTGCCATGCGCTCGGTCGATCTTGCCATGACATTGCCGCCGGTCATTTTTTTGCTGGTGCTGGCCTCCATCATCGGTTCGGGCATCTGGTCCACGGTCGTCGTCATCGCACTCCTTTCATGGCCTGTGTTGTCCCGCATGATCCGTGCACGTCTCCTGGAACTGCGCGAGCGTGAATTCGTTATGGCGTCGCGCGGTATGGGAGCCGGACTCCGCCACCTTCTGTTTCGCCACGGATTGCCCAATTCGATCGATATTCTCGTCGTCTATGCAACGCTGCAGGTGGCCAACGCCATCCTGCTTGAAGCAGGCCTTTCCTTCCTTGGCCTTGGCGTACCACCACCGGCTGCAAGCTGGGGCAACATGCTCAACGCCGCACGCTCCACTGCCGTGCTGGAACAGTTCCCATGGCAATGGATGTTCCCCGGGGGCGCGCTTGTGCTGGCCGTACTGGCGATCAACTTCATCGGCGATGGTCTGAGGGACGCCTTTGACCCGCGTGCAGAACTCAACTGAACCAGAAAGCGAATATGAAATGTCGAAATTCTTTGGCGTTGTCCCTCCGGTCGTCATCCCGCTTGCCGACGACCACTCGGTAGACTACGACTCCTATACCCGCGTTCTCGAACATCTAATCGAAGGCGGCTGCCATGGTCTTTTCGCCCTCGGCTCCACAAGCGAAGTGGTATTCTACGATGAGGCCGAACGGCGCAGGATTCTTGAACACACGGTGAAAGTGGCGAACGGTCGCGTTCCGGTCATTGCCGGTGTCATAGACCCGGCAACCGACCGGGTGATCACCCATGCAAAAGCCGCGAAGGATGTTGGCGCCGATGCGGTCGTCGTCACCGCTCCCTTCTACACAATCACCAGCCAGCCCGAAATCATCGATCATTTCCGTATGGTGCGCGATGCGGTCGATATTCCGCTGATTGCCTACGACATTCCGGTCTGCGTCCATGCCAAGCTAACGCGCCAGACTGTCGTAACACTTGCCAATGAAGGTACAATCATCGGCCTGAAGGATTCCTCCGGCGATGATGGCAATTTCCGCTATGCACTGCTCGATCTGGCAGAAAACAAGAACGTCTTTCTTATGACCGGCTCGGAAATCGTGGTGGACAACGCACTTTTGATGGGCGCGCATGGCGTTGTTCCCGGCCTCGCCAATGTTGACCCTGAAGGTTATGTACGACTTTGGGATGCCGCGCAGCGCGGCGACTGGGTGGCCGCGCGCAAGGAACAGGAGCGCCTCTGCCGCCTCTTCGAGATCGTCTGGGTTGGCGCAAGTCGCGTCAGCGGCGGAGCCACCGGCGTTGGTGGCTTCAAGACGGCGATGCGCAGTCTGGGCATAATTTCCACCAACAAGATGGCGCGCCCGCGCCAGGCGCTGGATGCGGTTGAAACAGACCGCATTGATGCCATCCTGCGTAGCGTCGGCCTTCTGGATTGAGGCAAACGTCATGAGCCGACAACCGATCCTCGACATCAAGGGACTGCGCACCGTTTTCCATACCAGCGCTCGCGAGATCATCGCGGTGAACGGTATAGACATCGTCGTCAATCCTGGCGAGACCGTGGCTCTGGTCGGGGAATCCGGCTCAGGCAAATCGGTGACCAGCCTCTCGATCATGAGGCTTCTTGCGCGAAAGGTGGGCTTCATCGATGCAGGTTCCATTCTGCTGCGCGGCAAGAGCGGGCAGACTGTCGACCTTGTCGCCATCGATGAGGATGCGATGCGCCACATTCGAGGGAACGATATCGGCATGGTTTTCCAGGAACCAATGACGAGCCTCAATCCGGTCTATACGATAGGCGACCAGATTGGCGAACCCTTGCGGGTTCACCAGGGGGCAGGCCGCCGCGAGGCGCTTGACGCGGCAGTGGAACTGCTCGACAAGGTCGGAATTCCAGATGCCCGCCGCCGCGCCGCACAATATCCGCACGAACTTTCGGGCGGTATGCGCCAGCGCGCAACGATAGCCATGGCACTGATATGCAGTCCGACACTCCTGATTGCCGATGAGCCTACGACCGCATTGGACGTCACCATTCAGGCTCAAATTCTGGACCTCATGCAGAAGCTTCAGGGTGAAAGTGGCATGGGCATGCTGTTCGTTACCCATAACCTCGGCGTTGTCGCTGAAATCGCTCAGAGGGTCGTGGTGATGTATGCTGGCCGGATCGTGGAGAGCGGTCCGGTAAATGAGGTGTTCCGCAACCCGCGCCATCCTTACACGATGGGGCTGCTGCGCTCCATGCCGCGACTGGGCGATGCCACGGAAATGAAGAGGCGCGGCGAGAAACTGAATACTATTCCCGGCATGGTGCCGGGACTTGCTGATCTGCCCTCTGGCTGCGCCTTCGCGCCGCGTTGCTCCTTTGCTGTCGACACGTGTCGCGCCGCCGTTCCACCGCTCACATCCGTCAACGAGCACCACAGCAGCCGCTGCATTCGCTGGCAGGAGATCGCCGCATGACTGAAACTCCCCTCCTGTCCGTGCGTGGACTTGCCAAGTACTATCAGTCCCGCAGATCCACACTGAAAATTCTTGAAAATATTTCCTTCGACATCGCGCGTGGTGAAGTGGTTGGGCTGGTGGGGGAATCTGGTAGCGGCAAGACAACGATCGGTCGCTCGATCCTGCGCCTGATCGAGCCGACCGCAGGCCAGATCATGTTTGATGGCAATGATGTCGCGACCCTTTCTGCACGTGAACTGCGCCGTCAGCGGCAGCGGATGCAATATATATTTCAGGACCCGTTTGCCTCGCTTTCACCGCGTATGACGATTGGCGAAATCCTCATGGAAGGTCTCAATATTCAGGGCCTCGGTACCAGGGCGGAGCGGCAGGAGCGGGCGCACAAGGCGCTGGAACAGGTGGAATTGCCGTCGGACGCCATCAATCGCTATGCCCATGAGTTCTCCGGCGGACAGCGCCAGCGCATCGGTATTGCCCGTGCACTCACTCTGGAACCGGATTTCATTGTGGCCGATGAGCCGGTTTCCGCGCTCGACGTTTCCATTCAGGCGCAGGTGGTAAACCTTCTCCGCGATCTCCAGCAGCGGCTTGGCCTGACCATGCTGTTCATTTCGCACGACCTGGCGGTTGTCGAATATATATGTGACCGCGTGATTGTACTTTATCTTGGTCGCATCATGGAAATAGCAAGCAGCGAGGACCTTTATGCCCGCCCGCAGCATCCCTATACGCGGGCACTGCTCTCTGCCATTCCTTCTGCGGATCCAGATGCCAAAACGGAACGGCAGATCCTGCGCGGCGACATTCCAAGCCCTGCCAACCCGCCAAGCGGCTGCGTTTTCCGCACCCGCTGCCCGAAGGTTATCGATGCCTGCGTCACAACCGTTCCGCAGTTGCGCGAAGTCAGGCCCGGCCAATTCAAGGCTTGTATCCGCGACGACGTATGAATGATTGCCGCGCTTCGGGACGCGCGCCGCATATAACCAGGTCACCAGTGGATATTTCTGTCAAAATGGGAGTAATGACATGAAAATACTGTCCAGATACGTTTCCGGCGCCAGTCTTGCATTGGCGCTTGCATGCGTGACCCCTTCACTAGCGGATGATATCGCGCTTCAATGGAAGGAACTGCCGTCCATACCCGCCAACGCAAGGGCATGGAACGACGCCATTCCTGTGAAAGAGAAATACTGGCGGCAGATTGGACTTGCAGGCCCGATTACCGGTGTTCACGGTGACTATCTGCTGGTCGGTGGCGGCGCTAATTTTCCCGAACCTGGTAAGATGCCCAACGAAGCGAACAGGCTCGGCAAGGTTTACTGGAACGAGCTATTTGTCCTCGACCTCAACAAGAAGAGCTGGAGCAAGAAGGAGTTTCAGTTGCCGTCAGCCATTGGTTATGCAGCGACGGTGAGCCTGCCCGATGGCGTATTGGTTGTTGGGGGAGAAGGCTTCAGGACCGGACCGGATGGCGCAAAGCTCGCGAAAGTCGAAAAATCCTCAGGGGTTTTCCTGATGCGCTATGACCCGGATAGCGACGAGGTCGCATTCAAGGATTATCCAGCGCTTCCGGTCCCCAGCAGTTATGGCGCTGCAGCGCTGGTCGGCGACACCGTCTACTACCAGACCGGTAAGGACGTTTATACCCTTGACCTCGACAGTCCCGATACAGGGTGGAAACCACTTCCCGCCTTTCCCGGCGAAGCGCGCGACACAGCCCTTGCCGCCGCCGTCGGTGGAAAGTTCATCGTCGCTTCCGGCCGCAACAAGCAAGATGGTGTCTGGCATATCCACGACGATGCCTATGCTTTCGACCCGGCCAACAAGTCCTGGGAAAAGCTGCCCGATATGCCATTTCCCGCCATGGCGGGCGAAGCATTCGGTGTGAATGATCGCTATATGGTGATCGTCGGCGGCGATAAGGATGTGGATCGATGGAATGTGCTGTCCGGACTTGAAACGGAGCGCGCCAAGCACGAGAGCGGGACGCCAGAATGGGAAAAGGCTAATACGGCTCTGACCTTCCTGGCCGACCATCATTTCGGCTTCAATACCGAAGTTCTGGCCTATGACATCAAGACCAGTAAATGGGAGCAGATAGGCTCTTTCCCCGGTGCTGCGCCCGTTACGACCCAGCCCGTGACATGGAAGGGTAAGCTGCTTCTGCCATCCGGCGAAATCCGGCCTGGTATCCGCACACCCAAAATCTGGATGGGTAATGTAACGGATTGATCTTCCCGGTGGCTGTCTTCTGGAGTGCCTCCGCTTATGCTGCAGGCACTCTGACAGGAATGCTGGCGGGATCGCTTCACCTGCATTCGGGATATCATCCTTCGATTGCTACTTCCCGGCGCTCACGTGAAGCCTTGAAAGCAGCTTCGATACAGGCCACCACGTGAAGGCCGTCCTCGCCCGTGACAGGCGGCAGACTACCCGTATTAACGGCGTGCACAAAAGCGTGCCACTGACGGACAAGCCCTCGTTCGGGGACTTCAGGTTCGATCGAGCCTTCCACGGGTTGCCATTTCAGACTGCGTCCCAACGTAACCCCCTTGAAGAAATCCACGGTCATAACGCCATTGTCAAATACCAGTTCATCACCCGAAATAAAGGCTCCATCGGAATATCCGATGCTGGAAACCTGACCGGCGGCCTCGTCTGCGAAGCGGATGAGCAGCAAAGCCGCGTCGTCAGCCTTTTGCTTGTGAAATGAAGTAGCTGTGATGGCACTGACATGCGTGGCGCGACGGCCAGCAAAAGCGAGCAGGCGATCTAGCGCGTGGATACCAGCAGTAAACAGCATGCCGCCCCCTGTTGCCGGGTCACGGTGCCAGTCCCGGCGGTTTCCTTCCATCCATAACTTGATCATACGGCTTGATCCATAGCGCATATTGCCAAGTTTCCCCGTATCAATTATCCGCTTCGCGGTCACGAAAGGGAGAGAGAACCGCATCGTATGTCCAGGCATAAGCGTTACGCCGGCCTTTTGCGCCGCAGCAAGAATGCTGCGGCATTCGGCAACGGTCGGCGCCATAGGCTTTTCTATCATGATGTGCTTGCCTGCTTCTGCACAAGCAATGGCGACATTCGCGTGCAGATGGTGCGGCAACGCGATCACAACCGCATCGACTTTGGGGTCGGCCAATAGTTCCCGGTAATCTTGATAACCCGAGCCACCGAAATCCGTGGTGAAAGCTGCAAGGCCCTCTGCATCGTTTCGGCACGCCGCAACCAGCCTTGCACCAGGAACGGACTGAAGTGCCTTTGCATGAGCTGCACCAAAATGACCTGCGCCGATAATACCAATGCCAAGCATGTCAGTTTCCTTTGAGGGCGTAACAGTGATCAATGATTTCCATAGCACGACGGCAATCTGCCAAGGACGTGGCAGGCGGCAAGTCATGGGAAAAACGCTTCAATGTGTCTGCCAGGACGTCATTGTAACGATGGGCGGGCAAGGTAATCGGCAAAATCTGCTCGCTCCCGTCGTCGAGCGTCGTCACAGTCAGCCGGTCACCGGCGTCGATCAATGACGCATTTTTTGCAGATACTCGCCATTCGAAGAGGCCCCGGCTCATGGACGGAAATGTGTATCCGGCCTCAACGATGCCGATCATTCCATCAGGCGCGCGCAACACCACAACAGCGTAGTCCTCCACTTCCGTTTCATGAAGCGGACGCCCAAACGAAATGCTGACGATCTCTACGGGTTGTGCTCCTGCTAGTGTGAGAAACGCACTGACCCCATGGATGCCGAGATTGCGCAGAGCTCCTCCTCCGCCAACGCCACGATCGAGCACCCAGGGTACTCCGTCATTTACATAACGCTGGGGTGGGCCGTTTATCAGCCGGAAATGGGAGTGCGAGATCGTACCGAGGCGCTCCGCCTTGGCGAGATTGCGCACTGCAGCCATCATGCCGAGCCCGTGCGGAAGCGCGACCGTTACAAAGGATTTGTTACGCTCAGCTGACGCAATGAGCAGATCCGATGCCGCCGCCGATATGCCGATCGGCTTTTCGATGAGCAAAGGTACTCCAGCCTCGGTGACGGCGAGACCACGATCCGCGATCTCGGACGGCCGCCCCATCACCACCGCAAAATCAGCACCTTCAAGTGCATTCTCAAGGCTGGAAGACATGGTGCAGGAAAATCGGTCCGCGAAAGCCGCTGTAGCCGCCGCATCCGGATCCCAGGCTGTTTGAACGGTAGCTCCTGCTGCCAGCGCAGCTTCTGCATGCATGGTTGAGTGCCAGTGACTGACACCCAGAAAACTTAATCTCATGGCGCAACCTATATGATATAGGATAAGTGGACTACCTATTATTGCAAATGTCATATCGGGGCAACCTGTTCGGGAACTGCCATGCAATCGTCGGCAGTGCCCATCGGGCTGGGCGATCGGTATCTCCAGGGGAACTACCCTGCGGCTCGGCGGCGTCATACTGTTTGAATTAAAGCGTGGGGCTTAATGATGGCGAAGACGATGATCCAAGAACCCGCGCCAGAGCGTTTGAACTCAGGTCCCACATGCACCTGAGCTGGTGTTGAGTTTCCGGACCGCCCCGAAGTCCGTCCAGGCCGCATTTCTGCGGCGTGCCATGTCGACGCTCGAACGGATCGCCGCGACCATACCGTCGAAGGCATTGACGGCGGCTCCAGGCGCCCCTACGGGAGCTGGAACTCTGGTCGAGATTCCAAACCATCCTGAGTTCATCGGCGAGGCGGTTGCTGATCTCGCCCCACTTGTCCCGGCTCTCGCGCGCAATATCCGGCACAGGAGCGTTTTGTAGCTACGTGCGGGTGGTGCTCTTTCCGCCGAAGACCCCGGTAAGATTACGGGCGTCACCCGGCAGGCGATTGACAAGCGGCGTCGTGCCAAAGCGATCCCCGCTGTCCGGGAGGGAAGCGACTGGAAATATCCGGCATGTCAGTTTCGGGACGGAGAGGTTTTGCCCGGGGTAGCCAAGGTCGTTCGCGACCTTGACGAACAAGGAACATGGTAACGCTCGATTTCCTCTTGGCATCGGATGCCGCGCTTGGCGGAGATCACCGCTGGAAGCCTTGCGTCAGGGTGGTGATCACGCAGTTGAACGACTATGTTGACGGATGTCGCGGGACTGCTAGACCGTTATGGCAAATCGCTTGCTGTGGAGCTATGAATTGGCATTTGCTAATCGCCGAAGCGATGACAAACTTGCGCAGTCAGTGAATTCACCGACAAAAGATACCTGCAAACAACAAAGGCCGGCCCGGTCAGCCTTGTATTTCTCCGTTCCCTAGATCGAAATAGCTTTGCAAGGGTACTGGCTTGACGGGCAGGTGCGCGCTAAAGCGACCCGACGCTTCGATTGGTGTGCCTCTTGCGAGGGCGATGCGTGCGGCCACCGTTGCCTCGCAATATCGTCCTTGACACGGCCCCATGCCGCTACGGCATTCCAGTTTTGCGGCACTCGCGGACTGAATGAAGGGATTGCGAGTCAGCATCGCCTCGAACTGCTTACTACGCACAAGTTCGCAACGGCAAACAACGGTGTCATCGGGATAAGAGAGCGCCGCCAGCCCAGGGCGTTGCGGTGCGAACATCGACTGTACCACGCGGGAAAAGCGTCTCGCACGGGCCAACATCCGGGCGCTCTCGCGTTGGCGCGCTGCGCATGCATTAACGCCCATCGATGCTGCAATAGCGTGCCCGGCGACGCGTCCCTCAGCCCACGCGCTTTCCGCGCCAGCAACTCCTGTGGGTTCGCCAGCGACGAATATTCCCTCGACACTCGTGCGAAATGCATTGTCATGGCGGACCAGCCAGCCGCCGGCAGCAGAATCCCAGTGCAGGTCACAGCCAGCCTGACGCGCGAGTTCGGTCGAAGGATGAAAGCCGTAACCCAATGCAAGCGCGTCTGTCGCTATCGTTCGTGCTTCACCCTCGAGTGTCCAGTCGCTCGCCACTTTTTGCAAGTGTACGCTCGTCAGCGTCTCGTCACCGTCGGCTTTCGTCACAATGGTATTGCGGGACAGGCGTACGCCATGCATCATGATTTTTCGCAGTGCTCGCGCAGCTTCCATAAACAAAGCCATATGACCAGGCATGGCTGGCAAGGCAGCAGAAATCTCGTTGAACCGAGGGACGCCGCGGGCAAATGCAATCTCGATAATCTCAGCGCCGGCATCAAGCAATTGAGCGGCAAGGATCAGCAAGATCGGATGAGAACCGGCGAGTACCAGCCTTTGCCTGGCGAGCAGCTTCTGGCTTTTGAGCAGCGACTGCACGGCACCCGCCGTCATGACACCAGGCAACGTCCAGCCAGGAAAAGCTACCGGCATGTCATGGGCGCCGGTGGCGATCAAGAGGCGCCGAGCAGCGACAAGCCGTCCGCCCTTCTTCGTATGTACAGCCAGTCGTTTTCTGCTACCCGCTTCCGGCTCATCGAGCAGCACTCCGAAAGCCGTGGCCCGGAATATCGTTTCGATGCGGGGGTGGTCTTCGAAACGCTCGATCAGGTCTCGTGCCCACGGATAAGGACGGTAGTTTCCATGGCGGATGCCCCATTCAGTCGGGGGGCGGCGAAATATCTGACCACCGGCGCTGGCTTGTTCGTCAACAACCAGCACGGAAAATCCCGCGTCGGCTACCTCAAGCGCGGCTGCCATGCCGGCCGGGCCGGCTCCGACAATTGCTAAATCCACCATTACTTCCCCCTAACTGGCCCGGTAGCGACTGACACACTGCCCCTCAACGACATCCGTAAGGCAGCCGCGCACCAGGAGTTGTCCGTCCACGATCAGTGCGCAATCGAAACAGGTTCCCATGTTGCACAGAGGCATTCGTGGATCGCCTTCGCGGGTGATACTAAAAGCCGTGACGCCGGCGACCAGAAGCGCCGTTACCAGGGTTTCACCCTCATAGGCGGTAATCTCACGGCCCTCGAATGTGAACCTGACCAGTTCACTGCGAGGTTTCGTCTTGCGTTCCCAATGCACCATCGCTCAGCCTTTCGCAAACCGGGCTACGTCAAATTTACTCATATCAAGCGTCGGCGCGCGTCCGGCGATCAGGCCCGTTAACGCCTGCGCGAAACTGGGTCCGAGCGTGAAGGCAGAGCCGCCGGTTGCGACAAAGGCGCCCGGGTGACCGGGTACTGGCCCGACCAGCGGCAGCTGATCAGGGGTAATGGTCGTGGTTCCCACCCAACTGCGCAGTATCGGCAGGCTCGTGAGTTCGGGCAACACACGAATTGCCATTTCGGCATTACCGGCAAGGCTTTCGGCCAGAAGCTCCGGCTTGGCGTCGAAGTCTGGCTTACCGTCCTGATTCAGCGGCAACCGGGCAGGCCAACCGCCCCCAATCAGGATATTGCCGTCCCGTGCCTGCTTCAACGACAACCGTCCGCCAGCGTGCTGGATCAGATGTGACATTAGCTTGGGGAGGCGAAGGCTGACACTCATGGTCAGCGCCAACGGGATTGTGGGTAAGTAAGCTCCCATCAGCTCGCCAAGTTTTGTCGTCCAGACACCACCTGCTATGACAACTGCATCTGCCATTACCTTGTCCGACGCCCCACCGGTTCGATCCTGTAAATCCACACGCCACCGACCGCCTTGACGAGAAAGGCCCACGACCTCACAGCGCGTGCGGATATCCGCACCCGTATGCAGAGCGGCACGGGCCATCGCTGGTGCAGCGGTACGGGCATCCGCCTTTCCCTCGATCGGGCACCAGGCAGCGGCAAGCACGCGAGGCGACAGATAAGGGGCAATATGTTCGATCATGGCCCGATCAATCACTTTGATATCCAGACCCCACGCGCGTTCTATCTCGGTTTTCTGCTCCAGCAGGCTCACTTGCGCAGCGTCTTCGGCGATCATAAGTCCGCCGGATTGCTCAACCTCAATGTCCTCGCCGGTCAGAACGGGCAGGTCTGACCACAGCCGCGCGGCCTCAAGATGCAGCGGCATGGCTTCTGCGGCCTTGCGAGCCGCGTCCAACCCCCGTTCAATCATGCGGTATTCTAGCTGGAAATGAAGACTACCAGCATTACGGCCAGAAGCGTGCTGGTTTATCTGGTCACGTTCTGCCAGGAGAACTTGCCCACCGTCGCGTCCAATCATCCAGGCCGTGATACAACCCAGAAGACCGCCCCCGATCACAACCGCATCATAGTGCCGGCTCATCAAAGCGGCCGCGTCTCGATACCCAGAGAACGCAGGGTATCGTCAACCCGCTGCACTTCTGCGTCGGTTAGCTCCAGCAACGGATCCCGCACATAGCCGGCCGGCACCCCTCGAAGCCGCAGAGCAGTCTTCATGATCGCCTGCTGATTGCCGAATTGCGCGCCGTAATTGGGCTGGAACCAGGATTGCATGATCACGCGATCCCGCTCGCCCAATTGAATGGCGCGGTCGCGGTCTCCCTTGGTGATTGCACGCCAGAAATCGGGATGGTCAGACCCCAGAACGCCGCCCGATCCCATCAAACCGTCCCCATGCCCCAATAATGCGAGATCGGCGCCCAACGCGGAAGTCGGCAAACCGAAATAGCGTACTCGCCCTTCGACTTTATACATGGCTGAAAGGAATGAAGCAAAATCGCCAGTGGAATTCTTGATGGCCACCACGTTGTCGATATCTGCCAGTTCGTCTAACAGGTCCGGGGTCATATCCACAATACAGCCACGGGGCCAATTGTAGATGGTGAGCGGGATGTCAGTGGCAGCCGAAACCGTGCGATAGAAATTTACGATCTCGCGCCGGTTCGGCACCACGTAAGGCGGTGGGGTCAGGAGGATGCCGTCCAGTCCGGCCTTTTCAGCAGCCCGGGCATGAGTGATCGCCTCAGCCACCGTAAAAGCGTTGCAAGATCCAATGACCACAAGTCCGTGTCGGCGATAGCCGGCGCCCGCGTCGAACAGTTTCGCCCGTTCAGGAATGGTCATACTGAACCATTCCCCGCTCGTCCCTGCGAGTATAACGCCATGCATACGCTCGGTGACCAGCCAGTCCATCTGACCTGCGAAGGCTTCGAGGTCAAGACGTCCGGAGCGGTCGAACGGGGTGGTGATGGCGGGGATATAGCCCGTCCAGGTGACACTGTTGCGGTCCAAGTCGTTTCCTTTCCTTGAAGGGGCGTTTATGCACCCGTCCGTGTTTTGACCGGTTTGCCATTTTCAGCCTCAAAGGTACGTCCCCACCCAGTCCAGGCAGCAACGATCATAATGACCGTCAGTACAAGCGGATAGAAAGTGACTGGAAACAGCGAGAAGGTCGATTGCGCCGGCGTTTCGGCATAGCCGGAGGTGAGGAGTGCCCCGATAAACAGATAGGCACTCAACACTGGTACCACCGAGGCAAGGCCAAGGGCAAAACAGTCCATGATATTCGAACGCCGATAGGGATGCAGGCCAACGCGTGCTCCCAGTTCGTCGGCGATCGGGCCAAAGGCCAGCATTGCAGCCGAGTTCACACCGCCGAATAGCAATGTGGTGGCTGACACACCAATACCGATAGCAAGTTCGACGCCGCGCGGCGTTGAAGCCATGTTGCCAGAGGTTATGCAATCGATCAGCATCTCCATCACGCCTGCACCGCGCAATACACCCATGATGCCGAAAACCGAGATCACCAACGCAACTGTGCCCAGCATGGAGTTTACACCGTCATAGAGGAAACCGGCTGGTTTGCCGTCAGACACGCCGATGATTGCATCGACAGTCAGCAGACCCGTTGCCAGCCCTGTGATTGAGCCGAGCACCAGCCCCACAGTCACCGCCTTGAAGATATCGCGGGTAACCATCGCTACGATCAGCATGATTGCAACCGGAATAAGCATCAGCAGTGGTGCCGGGCTGGCATCGCCGACAAATTCGTTCACCACAGTTGCCGCATTTTCCGAGGACATACCGACTAACAGGTACAATAATCCAGAAATGGCAGCCGCCGTCAGCGCATAGCGCGCACGGTGTCGTACGACACCGCCAATATCAGCAACCGCGTCCCGTGTCCGGTAGCGTTGGGATGAGGATGAAATAATCGTGGTGTCCGAGATGGGAGCCAGGTTGTCGCCGAGGATTGCCGCTGACAGGATCGCGCCGGCCAGCGGAGCGGGAGCGGCGCCGATAGTAATACCGGCTGCATAAAAGATCGGAAAGGCGGTAAACATGGTGCCAATCGAAGATCCCGTGGCCATTGAGATCGCGGCAACTGCTATGAACACGAAGAATGTGTAATAGCCTGCGTTCAATCCTGTCTCGTGAGCCAGCCAGACAAACCCGGAAGCAACTCCTGTGGTTTTGATCATCGCTGAGATCATGCCGACCATAAACAGGATAACAATAATGGCCACCGAGGTCTCGCTGCTAATACCTCGCAGCACATGTTCCCAGAACCTTGAGTAATCGCGAGCAAAAATTGCACCGATCAACAGTGAGACGAATCCCCCCATTGCCAGCGCAGTCATGTCGAAAGCCTTGAAGACGACGAAATAAAGTACACAAAGGAACAGAAAGATCAGGGCCGGCAAGAATGCCATCCCCATACCTCCCCGGAAGTGAAGGAGCGAGTTGTTCACGTTAATTTCCTCGATGGGGTTCAGCTCTGGAGGGTGCGCAACACGAGGGCGCTGGCCGGGTCAGTGATTTGCTGTAATTCGATGAAATTGCCGTCTGGATCGCGGCAGTAGCACAAGCGCATCGGCCCCACATCCACCGGTGCTGAAACGAACGATACTCCAGCCGCCGATAGTCGCTCGTGGTCAGCGATCACGTCGTCGCTGTCGAAGCAGACATGCGCAAATCCCTGTTGGGATAAAGCGCGGTCGTCGTTGCGACTGGAACGTGGCTGCTTATATTCAAACAACTCCAGGAATGCATTGCCCGCCTTCAACAGGACTGAACGTGCGGTCGAATTTGATATCCCGGTAATCCCGGCGGCAAAGTCCGACATATCGGTCCCGCTTTCCCATCCGAATGCGAAAACTTCGGCAAAGCCCAGATGGTCTCGATAAAAAGGCAACAGGCGATCTATGTCGCCGGTGGTAATAGATGGATGATGAATACCTCTGATCATCGCGAGCTCCCCCTCACGCACAGGCCACGGCTTCGACCTCAACCAGCAGGTCGGGTGAAAAAAGACGGGTGACGCCGACAAGCGTGCTAGCCGGGGTATTGCCGGCGGCGCTGAAGGGAGCAATCAGCGACTCCCAGTTGGCGAGTGTGGCATCCATATCGGTCGTATAGACCCGGATGCCGGTGACATTGGTATAATCCATGCCTGCCTGCTTCAACACCTCTCCCAGATTTGCCACCGCGAGTTTCAACTGCGCCGCCATATCATCCTTGTGCTGAGGGATACCATTGGCACCGGTGGCGCATTGCCCGGACAACATCAGGATGCGGCTGGCGCCGGTGAACTCCTTGCCATGAGCAAATCCGAATCCGGCCTGCCAGGTCCAAGGATTAATTTCGCGTGTTTCCATCATGTCCTCCCATGCCGGTTCACCCGCTCCGCTTACGACACAAGCGGCGATAGCTATCATTCCACACGTCGCAAGGGTTGCAATCAATGGCAGATTCATCCAAACTTCGTTGCGTTTTACGCAACGAATTTACGAATATTCCGCGGCTTAGCTTCAATACGATATGATGTTGTGCCAACGATGATTGAAACGCAATTCCATGAGGGTACGCATGACAATTGACGACCGCCGTGTGCGGTTTCTCTTTCAGGCATGGCGCAGCGGTTCAATGCGGGCCGCCGCAGACGTGCTTGAGGTCGCGCCGTCCTCTATCAGTCGCCAGATCGCACAGCTTGAACGTGAGGTCGGGAACCGTCTGATCGAACATGGCCAGCGCGAGATCCGGCTTACCGAGGCTGGTCAGGCGGTCATTGAATACTACCGCACGCGGCAGGCTTGCGTTGAGGCTTTACGCGGCCAACTTTTGGATATTTCAACGGCTCGTTCAGGCCAGATGCAGCTTGCGCTGGGCGAGGGATTTTTGGGGGAAGCGCTTTACGACACGCTTGATGGCTTTATGGATGCCTGGCCGGGATTTAAATTGTCGGTGAATGTGACCGATACTCCTAGAATGGTGCAAGCACTACTGAATGACGAGGTACATTTCGGACTGGGCTTCCATCCGTTGTCCCATCCGCAGATCGTTTCACGTTTTCGAGCGGCGGTACCGCTGAAAGCAATCGTGCATGCCGCACATCCCCTGGCCGGGCGCACCAGCATCTCGATCACGGAGCTTTGTGCGCAGCAGTTGGCGTTGATGGGCCAAAGCTTCCGTATCCGCCAGACAATCGACACCGCCGCCACGGATGCCGGTCTCACAATAGCACCGATATTGACCACTAATTCCATCGCGTTGCTCATTCGAACTACTTGTGCTCGACGGGCGGTGACAGTCCTGCCGGAATTTAGTGTGGGATCCGAGTTAGCAAGCGGCCGGCTCGTAGCCGTCCGTATCGATGTTTCCCAACTGCAAGCTGTTTACGTCCATTTGCTAGCCCGTCGCAACCGCCAGTTCTCACCCCAGCTTATCGCGTTGGCAGAGCAAATCGGGAAGCGGTTAGTCCCCGCCGCACTCAGCGAAGCACGACAATTGTAAGTGAAAACAAAAATCTGGCTTTTTCTAAAAAATTATCGTCAGGATTAGATAGTTAAGCGCATAAACCAGCTGTTAACAGGGTATCGATGGTATCGCCAAACGGAAATTCGTGAGAGTCTGGCGGTTGACGGAGGGCTGAAAGGTCCAGTTATGGTACTGTTTTACTTGAGGATCGCGCATGGATACTCCGTCCATAACCAGCCATTTTGCTGAGGTGATACAGACCTCTCTCGCACCGGTTTTTCTCCTGGCCGGGACCGCAGGCTTTGTAAACATCTATGTGGGCCGCCTCGCAAAGTTGTCCGATCGGTTAAATGACATCGTCGAAAAAACGGAGAAGAACAAGTCGATACAGGTACAGCTCGCCTACCTTCGCGGTCGCGTATTCGCTTTGGAGATCGCAGCGTTCTTCGGCGTCAGTGCCGGCATCTGTACTTGTGCTGCAATCCTCAATCTTTTGGCTGGAACGCTCGCCATTGGCATTCGTCAGGAAAATCTATTCTGGTTCTTTAGTGGTGCGGTGATATTCCTCATGTTTTCGCTCGCGGCATTCTTGTTTGAGCTGGCCGTAGCTGGACGGAACATGATACGACAGATACGCAGCGCGAAGAGACCCAGCGATGCTGGTTAGTTCTTTGTGCCACAGATCCAAGGTTTCTCCGTAATTGTTTAGCGTCAAATGATAAGTTCCGGGTTCCTGTTTCCCCTGGGCATTTTCAAAAAAGGATGGCGCTCAGCAAGGGGATCAAGAAGGCCAGGACCGCGAAGGGGCCCGCGAAGCCGAGCGCATTGATCCGATTTTTATCATTTACGGGCGTTTCCGAACGGGGTCGACGGACATGGCCTGGAATGGAACTCCGCCCAACACGCGTGACGTCTCGTCATAGAGCAGCAAGAATTTAAACACCTGAGGCATTGTACGTCGTCCAGGGGAAGAAGCTATCTGATTGCTTCGCGCAGGCACTAACGGGAATGCGGACGCTCGGCTCGCTAATATCATTGCGCAATCCGCCAGTTCGTAAGATCATACTCGAAAGAAATTTCGAGGACATTTGCCATGCCCCTGTTAAAAACAGAGCGTTTGACGCTTGGTCCTTGCACCTCGGAGGATCGCGACGATTTTATCCAGCTGGAGCTGGACCGGGAAGTAATGCGGTTTCTCAACAATGGCGCAGTCGATCTTGACCGAATTGATCCGGCGCACGCACCGTTTCTCATGCCAAGAGGGGGCGAGCCCGACGTCTGGACAGCGCGACGCAACGCGGATGACGAGTTCGTTGGCTGGTTCTGCTTGTCGCCGGATGCTAACGCGGTCGCAGAAATCGGATATCGTCTGCGCCAGAAGGTTTGGGGTCATGGACTGGCATCGGAAGGGGCTTCGGCACTGGTCAGCTGGGGGTTCGAGGTCGCCGGGTATGACAAGATCGTGGCGACTACAATGGCTGTCAACCAAGGATCGCGCCGTGTGATGGAGAAGATTGGTATGAAACACATGCGGACCGATTTCCTGAAGTTTTCCGATCCCATACCTGGCACTGAGCACGGCGAGGTAACGTATGAGCTGACCCGTTTGGATTGGCTGGCAATTCACGGGCAGTCAGTTTTCAAGGAGGGACAAAGCCAAAGTCTGGCGGAACGTTGAGAACGAGATTGAACTTAAACGTAAGGCTGACAATGTTTGATTATATTACTCATTACTATCCAGCTGAAGATCCGCCATTTCGCAATCTTAGCGACGCCCCGGACGAGGATATACCGGCAATCCTTGACGCACTCGCGGCACGAAGATTGTCTGGATCGAAGCGCGTTTTCGGCCGGCGCTATGTGCAGTTTCGTCGCCTGACAGAAGAGAAGATGAGAAGCCTCTTCGTGCAAGCAGGTGGACGACCCGTGCGTAAGGCTCCCCACTATTTCATCCTGGGGAAATCTGACTGGTTCGCTAACCTTTACGCGAACACTCGAAACGTGCGGTTGCCGTTGAAACAACTCGATCCGGACACAACGAGTTTCACCTACCCCGATAGCGTTGTTTCGATGAGACTTGACCCAGCTTTTGGACTGCCCGTCGATCCCGTCCGGCCCTACCATGAAAAGGTCTTTCGCTTATCTGAACTCGACAGTGTTGTGAGCGAGTACGGGCTGCCTAATGACACTCCCGAAGAAGGTGATGCCTATGCGGATTACCATCTCAAGGAATTCGAACGATATATCGAAGCCCAGATCTGGGCTGATGACCCTGTAGCTGAGTGGCTTTGACGCGCAGATTGTTGTCGATCGTCCATATCCAGTGCGCTTCAAGGTCGTTGCGCACCTACACATGGTCATGCACGTGTTTGCTCAAGCTCAAGCACATTTCCCTCAGAATCGCGTGCGTAAGCAATCAGATATGGATTCTCCGACGTTCCGAAATTTGTAGTCTGTCCCATCTGTGAGCCACCGGCCCTGATGATTTTCGAAAGGATGTCGTCGAGGTTCTCTATCTGGAAAGACAGGTGACCGTAACCGGGTTCATTGACCTTCGGCAGGCCACGCGAATGCGTAGTCTTATGCTGGTGTATCTCGAGGAAAGGCCATTCAAGCGCGGGAAACTTTAACCAGATCGAATATATCTCGCAGCCCGGAGGCCCGTTACCACGTGAGACCTTATCGCCTGACAAAACCCTCGGTTCATGAAGCAACTCGCATTTCATGACATTCGTGTAGAATGCGCAAAGTGTTTCTGCATTGCGAGCCACAAGGTTGATGTGGGCAAGTTTCATAGCGCCGGAACCTTTCTCTTATCCCAGTTGCAACTCCTGCTTCACCAACACCGGCGGAAACTGCACGAAGTCCGCCACGTCGAACTCAACTGAAAAATCGAGTATCTTGCTCTTGGCCCAGTCGATAGCGGCTGGTTTGGCAGCTTCGTGCACTCTGGTTGCCAGTGAGCAATGTGGAACCCAGCTTCCGGCACGGTAATGCTCATGACAGATCATTGGATCGAAGTGGCGATGCAAATCGGCATGGAGGTCCGACAAGCCCTGGTCAAAACGGGGTTTTGCCCAAAGGACCATGAGGTCATTATCGAAATGCTCCACGGTCTCGAAGGCTATCGACAGTTTTTCGTGTGATGAAAAAACCTCGTCCAGGACCGCGCTTATGTCACCTGGATAGTGAGGGAAAACTGCAAGCGTCAAATGGGGAGGATAATTCAACTCACGCATTGAACCAGAGGGTTCAAAAATACTCGCTTCGTCCCAAAGCTCCAGGATCTCAATTGCCGTGGCATTGCAGCATTTCAAGCTAATCCCATATGGCATTCATCGCGTCCGTTCTGTGTCGTTGTTCGATCACGCCCTGTTTTCCCGGCCAGAACATTACTATTGTCCCGATGAAGGGTGCAACGAATAGAGGACATCTGGTTCGCGCTCTTCATTGTCCGACCCGTCAGTTTCTTTGACTGCGACAAATCCATGCTTTTCATAGAAGCGTCGTGCCGCGTCATTACGTTGAAAAGTCCAAAGAGATAGTTCGACAGCTTCTGACTTTGCAATCTGAAGCAGGGCGGTTCCAATGCCTTTTCCTTGCGCCGTTGGCAGGATATAAAGCTGGTCGATCCAGCCATCGCGGAAAGCGATAATACCCACCAGTTCATCATTCTCGAACGCTCCCCACACCGAGCAGGCGTTAAAAACACGCTCCCGGTAAAACCACTGATCTTCAGCTGGAGTATGCAGTCCAGCCAACCAGGGCAACCGGTCATCAAACGCAGCGCGGTGAACGATAGCGGCGCAATCCATATCGCTCAATTCAAGTCGACGAAGTAAAAATTTCTGCATACCAACTCCTGGATAACGTGCCGGTGGCTTCTCAAGCCTGCCCAGGCAATCAGCCTGTCCTACGTAAAGGACCAGAGCATCTCAGGCTCGAAGTCCGGGAACAGGTTCCCTGGCTGTGACGAAACGTATTCGTGCTTTACTGATCGTACTTTGCTTGTGAAGCAGTCGATGGGATTCAAGAATAACTGTTTGCACTCCAGTCCCGCATCTACAGCTAAACAGCCCTCGGAGCACGCCCGGCGATGCCTTGCCTTATCGCTCGACTATCATGTGTGCGACGAGTTCCGCTGTATTCCGAACGTTCATTTTCCGCATGATTGATGCCCGGTGCACCTCAACGGTACGTGGGGAGATACCTATAAGCTGGCCGATTTGTTTGGAGGTCATCCCATTGGCCAGATGCCGGGCGACGACGCGTTCCTTCGGGGTCAGCAAAGAGGCACTGTTGCGTCCTTCTTCCAGCTTTTCAAAAGTCCATACCATGAGTTTGAATGGCTCCTGCGGCGTCATCGTACGCCCGCGCGCACGCATCCAGATAATTTCGCCGCTGCTATGCTGCATGAAGCGCTCATCCTCATAGCGGGGGCCGGACTCCAGCCATCGTTCCCACCGTTCCCCGGTTTTCTCGTAATCGACATTAGATGGATATAGCAGGCGGATGGATTGCCCTTCCAGTTCGATACGGCTACGGCCGAACAATTGTTCTATCTCGCGATTGACCCGCAAAATGCGTCGGTGGGAGAGCACCATGATCCCTATTGGGGCTTCAATGAAGCCGGTCAAACACAGGTAATCATCAGGGTATTCATCCATTTCGCCCACCTCCATAACCGTGTGCAACCCACGGGTTCTCTAATCTAAGTAAAAATTACGTAGATATCTACGTATTTCTACTCATGTTCATATTCGCTCTTTCTGGCGACTATTGAAGCGGAGGAAGCGTTTGCTTGCGGACGCACGGAGTGGAGACAGTACTCTCGGTTTAGAAATGGAACAGCCCGGACGGGCGCGCATGGCCCACGTGTGCGAGCTGCCTATACGTCCCAGGTCGAGAGTTTTTATCGGAGAATCTGATGAACGGGTCCAGTATATATTGCATTGGCAGCGGACACACCAAATTCGGGAGGTTGTCTGCCAATCTCGAAGAACTGATCGTCGAGGCTACACGCGAAGCGGTCACTGAATCCGGTATCGCTCCCGGGGATATCGATGCCATTTTCCTCGGTCACTTCAATTCGGGTCTGGTCGGTGACGGTTTCGCCTCTTCGCTTGTCCACCAGGCGTTTCCCGAGTTCCGTTTCAAGCCCGCTGCACGTTCGGAAAATGCTTGTGCTTCGGGGGCAGCGGCCATTTATGCCGGGATCAATGCATTGCGCTCCGGCAAGGCCCGCAACGTACTGGTGGTCGGCGCGGAAAAGATGACCCATCGTACCACCGCAGATGTGACCACCGCGCTTGCCGGAGCCGGCTATCAGAACGATCCGGTTGAAGCCGCCCTGAGCTTTCCGCAGGTATTCGCCGTGGCGGCTGGTCAATATACACAGCGATATTTTAATCCGCTTGATGCGATGGCGCGCATAGCTGCCAAGAACCATGCAAATGCAATGAAAAATCCGCTTGCGCAGATGCACAAGCCGATGAGCTATGATCATTGCGCCAATGTCAGCGAGACAAATCCGTTGATTGCGCCCCCGCTGCGTCTGACGGATTGTTCGTTAGTGACTGATGGGGCTGCGGCTATCATTCTGAGCAACGAAGCCGGAGCTGCGGAGTCTGCGAAAAGGCGCGTGCGTATCGCCGGTACCGGTCATGTTTCTGACTTTCTGCCGATGAGCAGGCGCGATTTCATTGCTTTCGAGGGACCTGCGCTGGCGATAGCGACAGCCTATAAAGAAGCGGGGATCACCGTCAACGATCTCGACTTCGCCGAGGTGCATGACTGCTTCACGATAGCCGAGTTGCTGATTTACGAGGCGATGGGTCTTGCCGAACCGGGAAAGGGTAACGGCCCCGTCGAGGACGGAACAGTCACGGCGGAAGGAAGGCTTCCGGTCAACCTTTCGGGGGGGCTCAAGGCCAAGGGGCATCCGGTAGGCGCTACAGGCGTTTCCATGGCCGTCATGTCATTTCGCCAACTGACAGGCCGGGCCGGAGATATTCAGCGCAGTGGCGCTGAATGGGGGCTGGCGTTTAACATGGGCGGTGCTGCCGTCGCCAATTATGCAACTATCCTACACGCCGATCGGGCTTAGGGACCGCACAATGAATATCGCGAACTGGCTATACCAGTCTGCTCTGAACTGGCCCGGCAAACCGGCTATCCTGCTGGGCATTGACGAGATTCACAATTACGGCGGGCTGCTGCGTGCCATATGTTGCCGCGCCCGGCATCTGACGACGCACCATAAGGTAGGCCGCGGAGACCGCGTGGCCATCTTCGCCAAAAACAGTCCCGAATACATAGAAATCATGCACGCCTGCTGGTGGATTGGAGCGGTTGCTGTGCCGGTCAACTCCAAATTGCATCCGATTGAGGTTGAATGGATTCTGGAGAACTCCCGCGCGACACTCGTCTATACTGATAACGGGCGCACTTTCGAAGGACGCCCAGGGATCACTGAAGCCGCGATTGACGAAGACTGCTCGAACGAATTCGAGATCACGCCACCGGTAGAAGTCAACGAAGCCGATCTCGCATGGCTGTTTTACACTTCCGGTACCACAGGGCGCCCAAAGGGGGTGATGCTGAGCCACGGCAATCTGCGCGAGATGGCGCTTTGCTATGCCATGGATGTGGTACCGCCGTGCGGCGACGACGTAATGCTTTACGCCGCGCCGATCTCGCATGGTGCTGGACTTTATATGTTTGCGGTACTGCGTGTGGCAGGTGCTCACCTCGTACCCGTGTCACGCGGATTCGACCCGGGGGAGATCATTAATCTGGCGCGGACGCGGGGAAACCTCGTCTTCTTTGCTGCTCCCACTATGGTCAAACGGCTGATAGCCGCTGCTGGAGCGCTTGGATATAAGGGCGAGGGCATTCGTTCGATCATCTATGGGGGAGGACCGATGTATGCGAACGATATCGATGAGGCAGTCTCGTTGTTCGGATCAAGGTTTGTTCAGATTTACGGGCAAGGCGAAAGCCCAATGACTATAACCGCGCTCTCCCGGGAACTGGTCGCCGACGAGACACACCCTGCCTGGCGCACGCGGCGCGCGTCCGTCGGTGTCGCGCAGGCAAGCGTCGAGGTTCAGATCAGGGACAAGGATGACAAGGTCTGCCCAATTGGCTGTACAGGAGAAATCGTTGTACGCGGGCCAAGTGTCATGAAGGGTTACTGGGAGGATCCGGAAGCCAGCGCCAGAACGCTCGCCGGTGGGTGGCTGCGCACTGGTGATCTGGGACATCTGGACCAGGATGGCTTTCTCTATCTTACCGACCGGTCGAAAGACGTCATCATTTCTGGTGGCACCAATATTTATCCGCGCGAAGTGGAGGAGGTGCTTCTTCAGCACCCCGCGGTTTTTGAGGTGGCAGTGATCGGCGTCCCCGACTCCGAATGGGGCGAAAACGTTACGGCTCATGTGGTTCTGGAACCCGGGCAGACAGCGACGGTAAGCCAACTGGACCATTGGTGCCGCCAGTTTATGGCGGCATTCAAACGACCCAAGCATTACGTCTTTGCCGGTGATCTGCCAAAAAACAGCTATGGGAAAATTCTCAAAACCGAACTGCGCAAACTTGCCCCGGGCGGCTAGATCCAGCCGTCCAGGGCGAAAAAACTTATCGAGGAGGAGGAACAAGACATGAAAAGACGTGATTTTCTAAAGGCTTCGGGTACTCTCGCCGGTCTCGGATTGATCGGCTCGTTACCAAATCTGGCGGCGGCCAAAGGGTCGATGAAGTTCGACAGCTATGTCACCGAGAGCGCTGGTCCGTCATGGATCGACCGATGGTTTCTTGAAGAGCTCGAAAAACGCAGCAATGGAGAAATTTCTGTCCGCAGGTTTTGGGCAGGCAGCCTCAACAAGGTTGGCGAGCATCTGGCGGCGGTGCGCGACGGCACGTCGGAGATTACCTTGATCTCGCCTGGCTATTACCAGGCCGAACTGCCGGTAACGCGCGGCCTTGAATGGTATTTCCGTATGGATCGCGCCGATGCACTGCAGCTTGTCTGCCGCGATGTCTATGACCAGTTCGAACCGCTTCGACAGGAATGGGAGCAGCGCCATCGCTCAAAGGTACTTTACTGGACGAACTGGAACTATGCCCCCTTGGTGATGCGGCAGCCTGTTACCTCTATCGAGGATATCAAGGGCAAAAAGATTCGCGGTTACGGCATTGCGACAGATGTAATCGAACGCTTGGGCGGAGTTGCGGTTCCCATGGCTGCCGGGGAAGTCTATCAGGCTCTTGAACGTGGCGTTCTCGACGGTGTCTATGGCTTCGATTTCGTGACCGCCATCGCCTACAAGCTGCATGAAATCGCCCCCAATTTCTACGATATTGGAGATGGCCCGCATGGTCCGGCGGCGACGGTAATGAACATCGACGTCTGGCAGGGGATGCCCGATGAACACAAGCAGATTTGTACCGATCTCGCCAATGAACTCTATGACGGCAAGTTCCTGCAACTCTACGAAAAGGTGCTGGAGGACTATACCGCCAAGGCTGTTGCGGAAGGTGTGAAGTTGAGTGCGCTCAGCGATCAGGAAAAGGCGAAGGCGCGGGCCATCGTGCAGCCGGCTGAAGTTGAAGCCTGGGTGGAAACCGTCGCCAAACCGGCCGGGATCGACGGTTCTGAGATGCAGCGCCTTATCGATGCAGCGATCCAGAAGCATGCCGCGGCGGGAAAGATGAAGCGTCCCGAAGAAATTGTGGCAGCGAAATGAGCTCGTGATGGTTGGGTTCAATCGCATTCTTAACTGCATAGCCAGGGTAACCGGTTGGATCGCCCTCCTGTTTCTCGGCTTTATGATGCTGGCGATCACGATCGACGTTGTTGCGCGCGCCTTGATGGGCCGTGCCGTGCCAGGGCTGTTCGAAATGTCAGAACTGTCAATGGTCATGGTGGTGTTTATGGGACTGGGGCTCACGCTGATTGATGACGCCCATATCCGTGTGACAATGCTTACCGACAGACTGCCGCATGAATGGTCACGGATCGCTACGGGGATATCCTGGTTTTTCGCGGCGCTGACGTTTGCCATGCTAGCCTGGCCGTCATCCGTTGAGGCAGCCTACTCGTTATCGATCCGGGAGTTCCGCTGGGGCGCCGTCCAGATGCCAATCTGGTGGGCGAAAATAGCGGTTGCGGCTGGTCTCTGGTTCGCTGCGATTCAGGCGCTTGTTCATGCGCTGCTTGTCGCGTCGGGTGCCCGGCAGAACCAGACGCATACCAACAGCGTCGCGCATTAACAATGCAACGCGGCGCGGTATTCGCGCCGGTCGTTACAAAGGTCCACCCGCGAGGTTTTCATGGACATCACTTTAATTACGATAATTGCACTTGCGCTGATTTTTGTGTTTCTTGCGCTTGGCACGCCGGTATTTGCGGCGCTCGCCCTGTCTGGGGCTTTCGGTATCGTCATGGTCGAGGACTTTGCCTTCCTCATGAACCGTCTGAAGACCTTCTCCTTCAGTAACACCGCAAACTATGCGATGACCGTCATCCCCCTGTTTATTCTGATGGGCTCGTTTGCCCATCATGCCCAGGTAGGAAAGCGGCTGTTTGCTGTTGCCAGCAAATGGGTGGGACATCTGCCGGGTGGCCTTGCTATGGCCGGAATCCTGACATCCGCCGGTTTCGCGGCCACCTCCGGTTCGTCGGTGGCGACGGCTGCGACTGTAGGGGCCGTGGCAATTCCTGAAATGAAGAAGGCTGGCTATGATCCGCGACTGGCCACAGGTTCGGTCGCAGCGGGTGGCGTACTTGGTGTCTTGATCCCGCCCTCTGTCCTTCTGATCTTTTATGCCGCATTGACTGAGGTTTCTGCCGGGAAAATGCTCATCGCCGGTTTCGTGCCAGGCATCCTGACGACTGTGGTTTTTATGATCGGCGTCGGCATGTGGGGGCGTTCTGCTCAAAACCGTGCGGCGCGCACGGCGAAGGCATCCTGGGGCGAGCGGATGCGCGTGACGCTGACTGCCTGGCAGATCGTGGTGCTGTTTGCGGTCGTAATCGGAGGCATCTATCTGGGTCTCGTGACACCGACGGAGGCTGGCGCAATCGGCGCATTCGTCGCTTTGCTGATGCTTTTGTGTAGCCGCGAGGGACGCGGGAATATACGCATTGGACTGCTGGAAAGCTTCCGCTCGACAACCACAACGACGGTGATGATCCTCTTCACAATGATCGGTGCCGGGATTTTCAGCTATTTTCTGACCTTGATCCAGATCCCGCAGATCCTGGCGCAGGCAATTACGGAAAGTGGCATTCCCCCACACCTGGTGGTGGCGGTTCTGCTTTTGCTCTATATCCCGATGGGCATGTTCCTCGATGCCTTTTCAATGATGGTTATCACCCTTCCAATCATGTTTCCCACCGTAATTGGTCTCGGCTTTGATCCGATATGGTTTGGCATCCTGTGTGTAAAGATGTGCGAAATTGGACTGATTACACCCCCTGTCGGCCTGAACTGCTTTGTCATCGCTGGGATCGACCGGCAGACGCCTCTGTCGGACGTGTTTCGTGGATCGATGCGTTTCGTACTGATGGAGTTTTTTACTGTTGTGCTGATCTTCCTGTTCCCGGTGATTGTCACATGGCTTCCAGATTCAATGATGGGAAAATGATATGAAGGAAACAACAGATAGAGGGGAAATCGGAACAGCATTGGTCACGGGCGGTGGCTCAGGGATAGGGAAGGCCACAGCGCTGCTTCTGGCCGCCCGCGGCGCCGCGGTGATTGTTGCCGATATAAACAGCGGGGCCGCTGATCAGGTTGCTTCCGAGATTAACCGGCTTGGTGGCAATGCCTTCCCGAAACATCTGGATGTCACCGATGAAGACATGATCGACGCAGTATTCACTTCACTTGAGGCGTCGGAATTGCCTGTTGACGTACTTGTTAACAGCGCCGGACTGATCGTGCTGGCTCCATTGCTTGACCTTCCGTCGGATGCATTCGCTCGAGTAATGAAAGTGAATGTGACCGGTACTTTCATGGCCAGCCAGCGCGCCGCCCGGACGATGATGCAGCGTGGATACGGGCGCATCGTAAACCTGTCCTCAGTGTCGGGTCAAAGGGCCGGGGCCGGTCGCGTCGCATACGGTACGTCGAAGGCAGCGATCATGGGTCTGACACGCCAGTTTGCGCTGGAGGCGGGAGCCTGCGGCGTGACATGCAACGCTATTGCCCCGGGCGTGATCGAAACGCCGATGACGAGGGATACGTATAACGAGAAAACCTGGACGCAGGTGATGGGCATGATACCTTGCAGGCGCTTTGGTCAACCGCGCGACATCGCCGAGGCTGTCGCATTCCTCGCCAGCCCAGCAGCAGCTTATATCAACGGGGAAACGATCTTCGTCGATGGCGGCTACAATGCCGGTGGCATGACGCAAACGGGAGCAGTTGAACTGAAGTAGCTTCACACGAGGTGTGGATTTCGTTCAAAGGCCCTTCTCATTGACTAGCTTCGATTGAAACGAATGGCGTCCAGTTGACCGATAATCACAGCAATCCCAAGACAGATCGATCCGAGCCCAAAAGATATTGTTCCAAGCATCAATCGTTGGGTTGATGGCGCTTCAACGATAAACAATAGTCCGATCGCGATCTGAACCACAGCGAGGATATAAATCACAATCTTCATTATCATATATCCGACCTGATTATTCTGGTGGGAACCAGAGCGGTAACGGTCAACAGTGATCCAGATGTTGAATTCATTTGACCACCGGGGCGCAATCGAACTTGATGGCATCGATCTCGCCGGAGGCAACATTATATTCGCTCACTTGCAGAAATGAGCACATATAGATTTTCTCCTCATTCTGCAGGAATACATAGTTGCCCGTCGCCGTTTTGATTTCATAGCCCTGTTCAGCAAGATCCAGAATTGTCGGTTTTCTTTCAGCACTGGCGCCGGAAGACAACGCAAGTGCAATTGCGAAAACAGTGCAGAATTTTTTCATTTTCTTTTCGTGCCCGGCGCTAGTCTGTGTGATCGATTATGATTGAAGAAATCATACAATACTTATGCTTGATGAGCGTTCAACTGTAAAATGATTTTATCGTGCATCGTCGTATCTTGCGTTCAGCGGCGGAAGGGCTGCGGGATTTTCGCCTCGCCCAGAAAACAATCTCCTTAGGGTAAATGCAGTGACCCAAGCTCCCTTATGGCCGCTTTCGGTGGATCTGGTTTGGGGAAACTCTTTGACGGCAAAAAAGAAAACAGGAGGACAATCTCACAAAGCGACAGCAAATTAGCTGGAAATGACCGCGAGGAATGATAGGCTTGGCCAGCAAGCGGAAATGGAGATTTGTAAATGGTGTATCAGCCTGCGAAAAACGTTTAGTCCAACGAGGCTCTCGACGCGGGGCGATCAGGTTGCAGCACCTGGACGACGCTGTAGCTGCGCTGACCATCAGGCTCACAGCTGCCCAAATACGAACTCTTGAGATCAACTACATTCACCACTCTGTTGTCGGGTTTTCCTGACGACATGGCATTGGTGTTGGCCCCGGGGCAGGAGCGGATCTGATTTTGTCCAAGCGCCGGGATTGGAAAACGGGATAAAGACGTGTGCTTCGTCCCTTGAAATCGAGCTCGCATAAAATACTGGTTCCTTCTTACCTCCACCGATGATGCAAAACAGGAGGCGCCAAACGGCTGCAGCACTTCGTCGTTGAAATCAAACCAGGCGCTATGAAGGATGCGGCCATTGCCATCAGGTCCGTTGCTGAACCAGTCGTAGCAACCGGACCGGTCTTCAGGCATGAAGGCGAAATCCTCCCCGATCATCGTCTGCGGAAGGTTTGTTTCGATTCTGTTGAACACAGCCGGTCCAGCATTCTCCGTAGACCTGACTGCAGCCTGTGAATTGATGAGCGTTGGATATTGCTGGACACAAGATACTGTGCACTGCGTGCCGGTCGATAAAGCTATTTACGGGCAGGTTACTGGTTCCAGGTCGTGAACCCATGAAGAGTTCAGAGCTTGGCGGTTTCGTTCACCCAGATTTTCGTGCCGATCGGAACCATCTGCTTCGAGACACCCGGCCCTAACATGACCGGAATGAAGTCAGGGTGGGGCGGTGAGAGCATCTCAACACAGCCGATAACGGTGTGATGGATGGTTCCATCAGGCGCTTCCAACACGACAGGATCACCTACCTTGACCTTCCAATTGTGCTCCCCGTGCCTTGGGATGCCGGGCGCGACGATAATGGAGCTCCGACCCGATAATTCGAAAATGTCCTCCACTGTAGAGAGATGAAGCATTGACGTAGCCCTTTGATCCCGGCGGAGCGACAAAGTCCTTTTAAATGCCGTGGATCGGTGATTCAAGGCAATCACAAGCCAATACGATTTAACCGACCTTGAGTGGCGTGTGATCGAGCGCTTCTTCTCGTAGCTCAGGCGCTTTCGCAGGGTTGCCACACCCTACGGCATGCTCGCCGAATACTTCCTGGCTATGGTCCAACGGGGATCGATGCGACTTTGGCTCCGCGGTTCTGAGCGTGCGGCCTGGTTGGATTTATTGCCAGCGGTTATAAAAAATGACCGCTCGATCCAGAATTGGTGCTGACTCATCACATTGAGCACAAGAAAATAGTGGCATGGTTCATTATTGGCGGGGATTCACTTGGTGAGGGAGCACGATGTGCGACGAGAAACACTATCTTGTGCTTGGTGGAGCGGGATTCATAGGATCCCATCTTGTGAGGCGGCTTCTATCTGAAGGTCATGCTGTCACAATCATAAATCGTTCGCCCGTCACAAAAATTAGAAGTAAATTTTCTGATAGGCTCAGCCGAAACCGGCTTGTGATCGTCCAGGGCAACTTTTACGATGAAGCCTTGCTTGATCAGTTTATGCCGGATAGCAGTGCTTGTATTCATCTCGCAGGGTCGATGGTCCCATCTGTTTCCATCGAGAACAAGATTACTGATATTCAGATCAACCTTGCCGGAACAGTAAAGCTCCTGGAGATCGCCAGACGGCACCGGTTGAAGAAGCTGGTCTATATTTCCTCTGGCGGAACTGTCTATGGTCAGACAACTGCGCAATCGATCAGCGAGGATCATCCGACAGATCCGATTTCAGCCTATGGCATCACTAAGCTGGCAGCGGAAAAGTATCTTCAGCTGTTTCACCGACTGCATGATTTGCCTTCAATCACGCTGCGTTTGGCAAACCCTTTCGGGCCCGGACAGGCTGAAAAGGGCACTCAAGGTGCAATTGCGGTATTTGTGGAACGCATTTTACAAGGTGCGCCGCTTGAAATCTGGGGCGATGGAAGCACAGTTCGCGACTATCTTTTCATTGACGATGTCGTGGAAGCGATCGTGAAAGCAATCGACTATTCCGGTCCGCAGACTATATTCAACATCGGTTCAGGGGAGGGGACGAGCCTCAACGATCTATGTGCACAGATCGGGCGGCATTTTCCCCCGTTCCAAAAATCCTTCATGCCGAAGAGGTCTTTTGACGTTCCGCGAAATGTCCTCGATATTTCCCGGGCGCGAACACATCTCCACTGGCATCCGCGCATTTCGTTGGCGGATGGTATCAATCGCTATATTTCCTGGAGAAAAAGCTTCAGTGCTGCACAGGTCTTTAATGAAACTCCCAAAGAGATTCCAGACATGATCGAAACACCACATCCGCTTTAACTATTCGCTTTGCGCGTTGGTCGTATCGGAACGGGAAGGAAATCAGTCTTTTGGACTGATTTCCCGGTAGATATTCTTGATATCAGGAAGCACTTTGGACGGTTGGCAGATAAGGAGGGCGAGAGAATGGCGCGCGCTCGTCAAGAATTGCTTCGAAATCGCCGAACATAACCTTGCCATGGTCGAGTTTGCCTCCGGTGGGCAACCGAGAGAAGAGATGGAGTTCCAACGGCTCGCTAATCGGCAGGGAAAGCGACATCTTGAGTTCGAACTCCTTCAGTGGCTCCGTTAGTTCAATCCAGTCAGTGGTCGCCAAAGCGCCTTCTCCGCTTTCGACGTCGTCAACCTTCTGTCCGGGATAGCTGAGTGCAGCGCGAACAAGCAGTTTGGTCTGGCACAAGCCATCATCTATCCTGGCTGTGCATGAAACACCGGAAAAGCCCGGAAATGACGGCAATTTAAGCCTGGCTGCTGACGCAGGGTTTTGCTTGAGTGGGCGCAAGAGAAACCGCCCGCCGTCAGTATATCCGAAATATGGGTATGCCCAGCTTAGCGAACGTGTGGTCTGTGCCTTGCTGATCAAATAATCTGCGATCTTCATCTTTGCATGTGAACCCGCAACAGTGCCGGGCGGATTGTAACTGAGCCCCGGGTAGCCGCCCCAAATTCGCATTTCAAGCATCTGACTGTCCGGATTCCCCCGGTCAGCACTGTGAAAGGCGAATTCAGGCATCAGCACCGATGATGTTGTGGAGAGTTGCGGGGGCACACCTTCACCTTCAGCCAGGACCAGAACTTCAAGTGTGGAATCCATACGGGATAGAACTTTCCCCAGGCGAAGCGCAAACCAGCCGGAGAGTGTCTCGTCAAACGGTATCTTCCATCTGGCCAGTTCCAGTTCAGATGAAGGCACCCTCAATATAACGAGCAGGTGGCCTGTTCCCGTCCCCGGCTTTTCAATCCGCAGATCCAGGCCAAGAAAACCCCGCGCGCCAACAAATAGCGGCTGTGACAACGCTCCGTTGATCGTACCGTTCGATGAACCGTCAACAGGGGTTTCATAAACAAGCTGGGGTGGGGCCTTTCTAAGGTTATTAACGAGCGCTTCCAGCTCAGGTGGAATCCTGGCGTGATGCGCGAGCCCTTGTCTGAATGTGGCCAGATCTTCCAGAAGCTTCTGGTTCAAGTGTATGAGCCGCATATTCTCGTGAAGAGCCTTGATCGCAACTGCTTCAACAAGCCGTTCGGTGTCACCTCTCAAGATCACAGGAAGATCGGCTGAACCCGACGCATGTGCCCACCAGGTTTCCAGCACCGCTGTGCAAATATCGCCTTCGGGACTCCATATCGCCAGAACATTGCTTGGCGGCACGTCCAGAGGCCGCGTCTCGCTGCTGCTCTTACCAATGAGAAATCTCTCACCACCATTGAAAGCCGTCGTCTCTATCCACTCGACGGGTAACTCTGGACATGGGTTCTCGGCATCGGCTCTTTCGGATCTAAGGACCAGAATTTTCGGGCCGCCCGTGAAAAGGGACAGCAGCATATCAGCGGCAACTTCGATCATGCGTAAACTTTATCCGTCTCTTCTGGATGGTCGATTATCGGCGTTGTATTGGTAGGGAAGTAGTCTTGCCACCGCTTGAGCTTGCCCGCAGGATAGCCAACACTATTGCACAACTGCTGGATTTCCTCCGATGCGGGGAAAATCGCATCATATGCCTGTTCAAAGGCCGAACAACCAATTACCGAGTTGCTTGCGCCATCCTCTTTACTCTCGATGACGGCGAAGGTTTTTACACGCAACTTGCGCAATGCGCCTGCGATGAGATGCAGAACACTGCTTCTGACCGATACGACCGTGGAATAAGCCGCCAACGTACCCAATGCGATCTGCCTGTCGCGCCCGTCGAGTTGTGGAAGCGCGCTGCCCATGTAGTTTTGGGTGTTCCGCATGCTGATTGAATTGTCCAGAGACAGCATCGGCAATGTTACGATCTCTGCAAATTCACTCAGATCTGCTGGATCGGCAGTGAGCATCGAACCAAAGCAAATCAGGTGCGGGATTAACCCGTGTTGTGCTGAAGATCTTGCCAGTTCGGATGCCCGGGCGACATCGTCGGCCCCCGGCTGATCGACAACAAAAGCAATCGTTCGGGTAGCTCCATTAATCGGAAAGGCTGACGGAATTCTGAATAGCTCGGGATAGTAATCCCGCGGCATAGTCGCTTGAGCCCTGTATCGGTCGTAAGGAACCGAATGCCAAAAATCGCGCTTCTGCGACTTCGCGGTTCTCTGCAGACTTTTAACGAAAAGAGTGAGCATATCAGGCTGGATCAGCGGCAACTCAATTTGCCGAGACACACCAATCTGTAGCAAATGATCCCGCGCTGCAAATTGCTTGCTGGTATGCCAATGATTGCCGAAGGCAAAGCCACCTTCTGGAAATTGTTGTGCAAGCAATGCACTCACTTCGACCGCCCAGATATGCAGAGGCTGAGTAGGGAGATGAACGGAAATCGCATCAGTTTTTCGCGTGTCTGTCACGATCGAATTCATTGCGAACTGTGGGGACGTCGAAAGTTCGACGGTAAAGGAAGAACTTGCTGCTTGCTGTAACGCACATTCCATGTTCCAGAGAATGCCGCTGAGCAGCTTTTGATCCTTTAAATGATCGTAGGTTGTCTGATGAATGACGAATAGATGACCAGGACATTTTCCATAATCTGGTTTTTCCGCTGCGCGAAGCAGTTGACATAAATAGGTCTGCAAGGGCATCGGATTGGAGGGCTTTGCAACTGCACTCAGCGTATGGACCTGACCAGTGTCCGGGTGATAAATAGCGTATCGCGTACAATCTTCAATTTCTCGCTTGAGAACCGCTTGAACATTATAGAGTGCGGAGTGCTTCTTGCGAATATAATCAAGGATTTGCACGAAATCTCGTTCAGCTTCCGTCAGCATGCTTTCGCCACGTCGCCGATAATGAAAACCAGCATTCGGGACGTGAACACCATGAAAGCCGAGGGCCAGGCCCTGAAGCCAAAACTCCCAGTCTTCAACGCCCTTTCGCATCGCCTCATCAAAGCGGGCACCTGCGTCCAGCATCCGGCGAGCAACCATGCTGCCTGCTTCGCAGAAGCTGCGAAACAAATGTTCAAGGCCTGAATATGAACCTGACATGTCGCTGAAGCTGGAAAAACCGAACTTATCAACGTCGGTATAGATCCAGCCCGTTTTCTCGTCGCTGGCTCTCAATGCGCTGACGAGCCGTTGCAGCATGGATGGGTCTATGTGATTATCGCAGTCGAGAAAGAATACGGCCTCCAGTGCAGGAAATGCCCGAAGCGCAAATTCCAGTCCGGTATTGCGCGCTGCGCTCAACCCATTGTTGGCTTTATGAAGATAGAAAACCAGCCCTGGATAGCAGCACGCAAAACTCTGGCAGACTTCATGGGTTTCAGATGAGGGACAGCCATCGTTCACAACGACAATTGCGAACGGGAACTCGCATTGTTGCGCGATAGCTGTTTGTAAGGTTTCTGCGGTCAATGCCGGTTGTCCGTAAGCCGGAACCAGAATGACTGCCCGAACATCCTTTACGTTCTGCAAATGTAATTTCCGATTCATCCAAGTCGCACGCTGTCGGAACCAGATAAACCCATATCCGTGTCGACAATGTGAGAACATTATATCCATCCGCAGATTTAGGGAGGTTCCGCGGTAGTTTTTTGTAACGGACTGTCATCGATGATTTAAGCTGACACACAGGCATTCTTCGAACAAATGCCATTGAGCTTATCATCAATGTATTTCAGGCAGCAGGGCCGCGATCCACTTCCTTGGTGTTTTGCGATGAATTCAAATAAGCTGACGCGTCAGCCTGAGCCCAACTAATAGATCAGAGCAGGGATATGGCCGATACGTTGCAACTGTTAAACTCCGGAGAGATGGGCCGTGTCCCCTACGGTGATGACACTTCGATTACGGAAAAAATCGTCCTGTCGAAGCCGGGTTATACTTCCCGATTTGGCGGGGAAAGTCATGAAACCTGCTGCGTCGATGGGGATTTTCATCCATGCTGCGACAACCATGCTAAGCGTAAAGCCGTGCGTCACGATGATCTGTGTCTCACAGCTGCGTCCAACCACTTCATCGATGAAGGGAAATACTCGCTTTGCGACGTCGCGCCGCGTCTCGGCGCCTTCGATGCCGCAATCATGGTCCAGCCGATTATCATCCGGCGCCGGGGTATAGCGTGAAACCAGCCATTCTTGAGGTTTGCCACTTGCCACCCCGTAGCTGATTTCTCGCAAGGCTGAAGTCTCCTGCGCTGGCTGGCCCACACGCTTGGCGATTGCTGCCGCAGTCTGAGACGCACGTCGCAGGTCAGAACTGTAGATTTCGACTTCGCCTGGACCGATCAAGGCTGCCAGGCGTTCGGCTACGGCATCTGCCTCTTGCGAGCCGCGAGGAGTTAAGTCGCTGTCGTACCACCCTCCAACCTTATTCTCGAGGTGATGGGTGGCCTCAGTATGTGTCACAACGAAGATCTGTTTCACGCTGGCCAAACTCATTCTCCTTTCGTCCGTCCACTTTCTCCCTGTTCTAGATCAAAGCGGACGGGCAGCAAACCTGAAGGATTTTCGATGCGGGCACAGCGTGATATTGGCGCGCCGGCGCATTCCCCGACTATCTCCTCGAGACTCCGGGACCGCGCCCAACGACCCCGGAGAAATATGATCAGAATGTCAACCCACATGCCTGACGGATAGCGAGTTGAACCGGTGAGGGGGGCAGGGCTGGATCAAACTCACCCTTTGGAAGAAGCGGCGGTTGCGCCATGAAGCGCGGTCGCTTTCCCCGGTTAGGTTGTGCGGCATGGACCAGAAATGGATGGCACAAATAGACAGTGCCTGCCTCTCCCGTCGCCAGTTCCACGTCGCAACCTTCTGTCGAGAAGTAGCCATCGGTCGATAGCTGCCGCAGAGTTGCGCCCGCTTCGCCGTAGGGCAGCAGTTCCCGCGCAATGACGGCATGTGAGCCTTTTCGTATTTTCGTCGGCGCATCGTCTGGGCCGACATCCGAAAACAAAAACAACATCAGCAATGCGCGCCCGCTGCTCTTTACGTTAACCCGCCACTCCATGAAATCCGGATTGTCGGTACCAAAGCTTACGTCCACATGCCAGCCATCATCACCAGGGGATTCTGATGACGGAAAGCGGACCGGAAAGGTTCCGAGGCCCCGAGGGGTAAGCCAGCGGCCCTTCCCTGCAAGCTGATCGTAGGCTTTGTGCAGTTGCAGCGTGTTGGCGGCCTTGACGAAGGGCGGCGAGGACTTGAATCCCACCCGGATAACGGGTTCTTTCCATTTTTCGGGCGCATCCGGGGACAACCCAATATCGTCCCACAATTCGTCCCTGCCTTGCTTCGCAAGATCGACGCTGAAAGCATTTTCAATCTTGACGAAACCGTCGACAATGAAGCTCTGGACCTGACTGGGAGTCAGGCCGATATGTTCGGTTTTGGGCATTATAACATTCTCCGTTCGGCTACCACGTTACGCGGGGCCGTTTGATCTAGGTGACGCAACCGCGCCTGAACGACTCTCTGTCGCTCAGATCAGGGGGAAAAATGTAGACATGAACATCATGGAAGAAAACATACCTCGAAGGGAGATCGACAACAACCCCTGTCGAGGAATTCCAGATTTCACGACAGCCTCACCAAATTTAGCTTCCGCTTTAGGAGACGTTGTTGATAACGATGAACGGTCGCTATGAAGGTTGGAAGCTGCCGGGCCGCATCGCGTCTTCATTCCAGCCGTTTGAGACGAAGTCCGAGAAACTCGAAAGCCGACCTTCGCGGATGGCGGCACGGGCTCTTGAAGTCATCAAACCTGCGCTAAACGAAGGCGCTTTCGCGCGAAGCGAACGAATAACATTCAATTGCGTTCTTCGCACAGGGGGTCCAATGAACTCAGATGTTCGGCAGAACTACTTCACCTTGAAAGCCGAGATTAAGTCAGCGATTGGATTGACACCATCCACGGGCGAACCCTTAGTGCTCGACGCTCGAACGAGATAATTGCTTCCCCGCGACAGGAGCGTGAATATTTCCCGGTTGTGTTGCTCTCCGATTGTCGACCGGGCTGCTAAGGAAGGCTTCGAATAAGCATTCGTCCGCTAGTGGAATCAATATTCCGTGCCGGAACACAATGCTCATTTGGTGAGGGCCCAAATCGGCCAAGGGACTGATGTTTCCGACCTTGGAAGAGGAAAAGGGCATCATCACCGCTGTCGTCGGGCCCTCACTGTTGGAACGTCAGCGCCGGATGTTGATAACTGCACGCAATGTACTGATGGCAATTGTATGTAGCGCGGCTGAATTGCGCTTTCATCAGTCATCCCGTTGCCCTTTGCGACGACCGAAAGCGACCGTTCATTTCAGCCGCCCCTTGACAGACCAGGGGGCGCCCCGAAAGCCTCTGCCTGGGGCTCATCCTCATTGCACTTCCTGATACAAAATCAACGCAGGATCCGCGAACGTGTACTGATCGCCACCCGTCGCTCACGATCGGGAATAGCTGTCGCACGTACAGGACAATTATTGGGCATACGTTCGGGTCAGGGTGACCACGGCCCGGCTTGTACACTCCCGGCATTTAACCGTCTGGCAAAATCCTGTTGATGTTCTTTTTATGCTCTATGGATAGAATCATGCCATCATAGCAGCGCTAATCGTTGCCTCGGCATCATGCATCAGCTTCACCGCACCTGCCGAAACAGGCAATGAAGCGGTGCGAGAGGAACCATGTGGCGACCTTCTGGCGAGCCTGGAGCAAAAGCCGCCCCACCTCAATTTTCTCCACTGCCAAGAAGAGGCGCAGCATCCTGTGAAAGCACAGGTCGCCCAATCGGTTGTCATGCAGTTCATGAATGCATTTCTGGTCCACGGCGTCGAAGTCGACCAGGTTGAGCCTGACTATTACAATTTCTGCACCCGCCCTGGCGAAGGCCCGACCGCTTGCAACTTCAGACCTATTATGATGCCTTGGGAACCGATGATTAACGCGGATCCGACAGGGCAATCAAATAATGCTGTGTAAAAAAAGTGTCATTCTTATATTGATGATTGCG
Organism: Brucella cytisi; assembly: GCF_038433355.1. Classification (NCBI taxonomy): domain Bacteria; kingdom Pseudomonadati; phylum Pseudomonadota; class Alphaproteobacteria; order Hyphomicrobiales; family Brucellaceae; genus Brucella; species Brucella cytisi. The sequence continues at coordinate 123,687 of NZ_JBCAUP010000012.1, read as the reverse complement.
TCATGGACCACTGCCGAACCTACTGAGGGCAGCGCTGCGCCGGTTGGTCAAAGCTGTGTCCGGGAATATCCTTTCAGAAAGGACTCGGTTCCACCTTGGGATATCGAGAAAGTCGAACATGTGTGGGACGCACCGCTCGGAGAGAACCTCATTCTCGTAGGGGGAGTAGACGGCTATGGTTGGGCGCGGGCTTGCCGTGCGCGCGGAGTTGCTACTGACATTTTCGAGGGCGAATACCGTGACCAGACGATATTGTATCGCGGACGCTTCCGGCTTGAGACGTCGGAAGGAAAAACAGCCCCGGATGATGCACTGGAACACTTCTATGTGAGTAATTTCAGTTATCCCGAGGGGCTGATCCTCTACCCTATTGTTGAAGGCCCGCCTCCCGTGAAAACGCTACGTCTCGTACCGATCGATGCTGGCGGCTTCATGTTTCCATCCACATCGGATTAACAGCTGTTACAAAGAATCTGTTGATGCCCGAAAGGAAGCAGAAGGTATTGAGCGCGACTATCCCACCCTTATTCTGGGGCGCGGTCGGGTTCGGTTTTAAGCAGGATCAAGCCAACTACCCATGGGCCAGAGATTGACGCAGTGAGGACCAAAACAGGTCATCATATAGGTTTATAAACAATCCTGACTCCTGACCATAGCTGATGTTCCACATCAGCTAGTGCACGGCGAGGACGCATCCGCCGATTGCCAATGCAAGTGCTGCCCAGCAGAGCAATGCAATGAGCTGTGGGATGCCCAAGGCCCAATCGGTCAAGCGCCGATAGATGAGCCATTGCGGATAGATCAATAATAACCACAGAAGATATTGCTGAACAAATCTGGCGTCAAAAACTTGGAACATACCAATACTGGATATTATTCATTCGTACACGACTGTTATATACGTAGACACATAAACGGCTATGATCTGAAAATACCATTCAATAGAAGAAAAAATAATATAAATAATCAATTAGCCAAGGAGTTGCGCTAACCCCGTTCCAATAAGGTTGATCAGAAAAAATCCGAAAAGGCCAACTGTGAGAATTATGATGCAGTTTAACCAGACAATTCGACGTAGCGTCATTGTTCCCTCACAGTAACAGCTGCTTTGCGGCTCAGTTCGCCCGGCAAGTAGCGAACCTTCAGCTGCGAACCCTTGCTGATATTTCCTGAGACAGTTTGGCTGGCCCACCGGGGTTGCCCATTCGTGTCGGTGAACCGCACCGTCACTCGGGTGACGGGTCGATAGTTCAGCGAATAGCTCTTGGCGCGCGTTACGATCCCGCTGGTAGTTACGCCGCTCCGTTCAACCCGCTCACGCAACCTCGATGCAAGGTGCGAACGACGACGCAGCACTTCGATCAAGAGAACGGCGACAATCCCGCCGACGATGAAGATCACGAAGATCGCATGCCCAACATCGAGGCCACCGAAAGCCTGATACGCGCCGAGAATCGAGCCGGTGCCGTTGGCAATGAAATATACCGGCAACGACCATATCACCATACGGGAAGTCGGCCCCTCCTCATCGACACCGAAGCCGTATATCAGGCTACCGCCGACAATCAGGGGGATTGATGTGATGATGCCAGCAAGCGCAACCCCTTGGGGAACCCAGACTGCGTCGTCGTACATCCCCATCCCGAACATGCCCCAGGAACCGACGAAACCTGCTACGATACCGAGTGCGATGCATAGATATGCAGCGATGCGACGTGTGCGGTTCTTACGCCACCAGCGTGTATCCGGATCGATCAGGCTCATCTTGCAGCCCTCCTTTCCTCGGGTATTAATTGCAATTCAACGCGTGAGCTCACGGCGCTCTTAAAGAACGCCTTCGCTTTCATCGGATGTAGCATTCTTGGTGCTACATATAGCTGCAAGGCGGTCAAGAATGACGGCGTCTTTCTATATACCGATATTCTCATGGGAAATGTGCAATGTATCCCTCTGTCGAAGTTTATTTCCGCCGCCCAAAGCCTTTCCGAAACGTGATCTAATATAAGAATCTTCTTTCTGGTCATTTTTTGCACTCCCCCTTCAAAAAGAGAGGCGAGTTCGGTCTTGCGACCGCGATGCTGCTTCCATATATGCAATCGCGACCGGCAATAGGCCAGCAATTTTCCGAGCGGAGAGGCCAGAACGCGGATGACCGATACCGTTCCCCGAACCGCCCGGAGTCGATGGCGATGAGGCGCAAGCTGGCCAATTGCCTCGACGCCTGATTGACGGATGATCGGGAGACGCCTGCCATCTTGGCGATGGTGTTGATGGCCCGAACAAAAATGCCTAATGCATAATCGGGTATGGAACCGGATATATGGGCGACCCGTATTGAAGGCGCGAAGCTTTCCGATGCTCAAGTTGAAGAGCTTCTTTCGAATATACGCATGCAGTCATTCATTACGCGCGACGAACAGGAGAGGTCGCTGGCTAAGCCGAGGCCATGGACCTTGCGCAACGACGTTGTCGTTTTTGATGTTGATGGACGGGAGCCTGGCATTGTGTTCTCAACTGCAAGCCCCTTTGATACGCCGCGCGAAATGGAGGCTTTGGTTGCCTGGACGCTCAAGGCGATCGATGAGGAAAGCCTGCATCCTCTGCTAAACATCGCCGTGTTTATTGTGAAGTTCCTCGCGATCCACCCGTCCAGGACGGAAATGGGCGGCTTTCGCGGGTCCTCACAACGCTGTTGTTACTACGCGCAGGATATATCTACGTACCTTACGCTTCGCTGGAGCGCATATTGTGTGGAAAACGCAATGTTACGGCCATGGAATTAGCCTTTTCAGCGTACTTCCAGCACTTCGCCGGAATGGCGATCAACTACCACCCGCATTTCGTCGTCGTCGCGATCGACGCCGCGAACGATGAACACGTTTCGGCGGCGGGAGATGCTATCGATTTCGTCCATGCCCTCTCGCTGTGCAATGCGTGCAGCACGACGCTCGCTGATATCGTCGCGATACCTCGGTCTATCGGTTTCGGGTTCTAGCAGACGAATGCCATTCGGGCCAATTTCAATGCTTTGCGCGTGGGCAGGAATGGCGGAAACCATTACCGACATCAATGCTGCGAAGGCTGCAGTTTTATTCATCGTCTATCCAAAAATCACCGGTTGGTATCACCCGCCTTTTGCCATTGACTGTGTACAACAGCTCTATCTCCCGTGAATACTGGCAAATGGCTCAATTCTCCTAACAGCGAGAACGATCTTGTGATTGTTAGCGGTGATTGGGGATGTGGAAAAAAGCCCCGGCAAGTCTCCCAACACGCCGGGGCTACGCGCCGTCACGTGCGGCGAACACGTTTGGCACGCGGATTGAGTGTAACATAAGAACACAGTGTGAGGCATTTCTGACAAAGGTCCGGGGACGGATTAAAGCTCGGACACTGCGTTTGCAGTTGCTCCTGCGACTTCGAATATTAAGCAAACACTGAGGCAGGATAAAGCATCCCGACCGGTGCTTGCAGGTGGCCCGGGGAGAATACTTACTCCTTCGATCCCTCGATATGGGAAATCCATCTACATACGATAAGCGTCGTTTGCCCCGTCCAGGCGGGGTGAACACTCAACCAGAGCCACGTTTCCTTCGTCCTGCCATGCTGAACTACGACAGGTGCCGTATTTTATATCAAGCCGGTTTGGTCAAATGTTCTCCTGCCTTCCGAAGGAGGAAGGCTTGATTGGAGGGAAATATGAAATTCGTAATTATCGCTATGGCTTTACTATTGGCCGGCGCTTCCACAGCTTCTGCTATGGCTAGTTGGAAGCCATCTGAAAGGAACTGTTACGGCGATTTAGGATGCAGGAAGAAATAGAGTGGCTGAATGGGTGCCTGTAAATGTCACCTATTTCTTTCTGCTGGTCAGAGCATCCTCGCCTTCCTGCTTGTGAGCACGACAGAACCACATCTGGCCGTATGTCGTCCTGTAGCCAAAGGTTCCCCACTCCTTGCAACCGTTTGAATCGCAGAGGTGAATGAACAGGCTTCCAGCCTTGGCAACGTGTGCGTTGTCGTTCTTGTATCCGGCCATTATCCCCTCGGCATTTTCGTAATTCCAAACCGGGCATAGCCCTTTGTCATGCAGGCCCGGCATCGCATGCGTCGGTGCAGGTCGACGAACCAGGTATGTGTTCCATATTTGCGCAGGATCATCTCTCTATCGACTGATCCAATGTGCCCGCAGCGGCAACAGAACCCGTATAGCTCGTGCCATTTGAACAGGTCTATGATCCGGGTCGATACCGGCATTTCGGTCAGGTAAGGCGGTCGCGGTTTCATCGATCAAAATACGTCTCCCACGGCCTGGATTTCTTGTCGGTCGGGTCGTAGGGAACGCCGCCGTATAGCTGGATGAACTCTTGCTGGCCTTCCTTGGCCGGGAATTTCACAATCGAGAAGTAATGGCCCTCATGATATACGCAGCCATTCAGCCGACAAACGCCAAGCCGGTGTTCGTCCGCAATCACCTCCAAAAGCCTGATGCGCAGCTCATCGGTCGAGAACAGCACGACCTCAAACGGGTATTGCTGACTGATCAGGGTCTTCGGAGGCTCGCCGCGTGATCTGCCGCTCATTTCACGAACACCGTCGGCTTCCAGCCTCGCGCAAAGCCCACCGACATAGCCAGACTGGCGTACTCGATTTCCTTCACGAGAAAGTCTCTGTCTTTCAAAAGCGCCTCTATCGCAGCCCGCGCATCGCCTTTGTGATAGGCGAGAACCAATTCAATTTCGTCTTCGTATTCATTTCCCTGCGCAACCGCATTCATTGTCCTGCTCCAGTGAAGCAGACACACACGCCACCTAACGTGTCTGGATTTCTTCAGCGCCGCTCGCTGATGTTTCTAAAATGTTCTCATCTGGGGTGAGAGTCAATCGCGATCTTGAAGCTGTGGAAAGGCGGTGGATTGTCTGTGGATTTCCTGTGCGTTTTCATGGCTTACTAAATGGACGATAGTCCTCTGCCAAATGCCATCACAAAAGGAATGCGGGTCGTCCATTCTGGACTTTGGCTGATTTCTACCGCTGACCCGAACAAAAATGCCCAATGTATAATCGGGTATAATCGGATATGAGGGTGACCCGTGTATGAGGGAACCAAAAATCAATCTATCCTAGGACCTCACTAAACTCATAGCAGAAATCGATGAGTTTAAGGGGCGGTGGGATGCGGTAGGTGAACTATTCCCCAGCTCGCATTCTGAAGTACCGCCACGACCTTCAGCCGATGGTTGGTGAGATCTTCAGTGCCCGGAGCGCATTGAGGATGACAGCGACATCAATCACCTCCTGGAGCAACGCACCCTGAACAGGTATTAGATAACCGAACGCTGCTGCGATCATGGCGATTACAGAGAGACCGATCCCCACCACAACACTTTCGATAGCAATGCGCCTTGATCGCTTCGCAATCCCTATCCCGGTGCGAATTGTGTCTATTCTATCAACAAGAAGAACGACATCGGCCGCTTCAGCCGATGCGGCCGCTCCCCTCGCACCCATGGCAACTCCGACATCGGCCGCCGCAAGTGCAGGCGCGTCGTTGACGCCGTCTCCGACCATCATCACTGGGCCGTGCTTGCGCTCGCTGAGTACGGTCAGCACCTTTTGATCCGGTGAAAGATCGGAGTAAATGGCATCAAGCCCCAAACCTCTGGTGATGTGTTTGGCCACTGCAGCGCGATCCCCTGTCGCCAGTACTATTCGCCTTACACCGTCTTTGCGTAAACCGCGTAACGTGTCGACCACATCGCCGCGCAAGGGATCGGCCATGACGATATAGCCCGCAATACTGCCGTCTATTGCGACAGCAACCAAGGCTGCTCCTGCTTCTGTACCAGGGGTTTCGATGGGCTTTGCGTTGGCTTGTCTGTCAACGAAGCTGTGTCCGCCGACAACGACGCTTCTGCCATCAACCCTGCCAGCCACTCCATCTCCCGCCAGCTCGCTGACGTCGGTCGGCAATACAAGATCGATACCGCGCCCCTGAGCCGCAAGTACAAGAGCCTGGGCCATTGGGTGTTTGGACACCTGGTCAAGAGAAGCAGCGAACCGCAATAACTCATTCTCACTGAAATCTGGTTCAACGTAAATCGAAGTTATTTGTGGACGGCCATCGGTCAGTGTCCCGGTCTTGTCCAGCACCAGCGTATTGACGCGGGCCATATTCTCCAATGGACGAGAGCCCTTCACCAATACCCCGAAATGAGCGGCGCGCGACAGTCCCGCAACAAGAGCGACGGGCACCGCCAGGATGAGAGGACATGGCGTCGCCACAACGAGAACGGCTACCGACCTTATCGGATCTCCCGTGAACCACCATGCGCAGAAGGCGATCATAACAGTCACGATCAGAAAACCGACAGACCACTGATCCGCCAGTCTCGACATTGGAGCCTTGGAATGCTGGGCTTCTTCTACGAGGCGAACGATGCCGGCGTAGGTACTGTCTTTCGCTTTGTGCCTGGCAACGATATCGAAAGCATCGCCAGCATTCATTGATCCGCTCAGAACGCCGGCTCCCGATGCAAGCGAAACCGGGAGAGATTCTCCTGTGAGTGCAGACGTGTTTACGAAGGCCTTCGCGGAAGCGATACTTCCGTCGACGGGAATGATATCGCCTTGGCGGATCAGGAGGCGGTCACCCGGACGAACAGTATCAACGGCAATTTCATCGAGATGGTCATCGATATAACGCATTGTCGTTCGGGGTGCACGAGACAGCAAAGCGTGCATCTCACGGCGTGCCCGTCCTTCGGCAAAGCTTTCAAGAAAGGCCCCGCCGGTATACATAAGGGCGACAATCGAAGCCGCCAGCATTTCCCCAAATGCCAGAGCGGCCGACATCGACATCGCCGCGACGATGTCCAGCCCGAACTCCTTTCGCAATAAACTTCGGAGAATTTCGACGAGCAAAGTTGCTAACACTGGCAGAGTGGCGATAGCCCAGGTTAGCCGCGCGCCGTATGAGTAACCGGAGAAGTGCAAGCCGAGCCCGATCACAAGTCCGCACAAGGCAAAAATCAACAGGATTGTTTTTGATCGATCTTCACCCGAAAACCGCATCGTTAGCCTCTCTCCATCTTACAGATCGAGTGAATTCTAGAGCGCGCTGTCTGGCCTCACACTGACTACGATCAATCCTCTTCAAACAAGCTGCAGCCGGTCAACGCGACTTTCCTATATTTACATCCCGGTCACCACCATCGCCAGCGATAGTAAAATCGGCTGGTTTAGTCCGGCCAGCAAGGCAGGCAGGGCAGGAATGGCGATCGTATAGACAACTTGACATCAGTGTACGTAAATAAATCATCCATGAAATGGAAATTGACATTAATGTACATTTCAATTGCATCCATGTAAGGTTGTTGTTAAATCTGTTCCCCTCATGCCTTGAACAGGCGGGCAAGCAAGTTTGCTGTGTTCAGGGCATCCCGTCATTCGGGATGAGGCGATGTGTTTCCGAACAGAAGGAGCCATGATGCAATGTCACAATCTTTCCGTCTTGCCGGGCAGTCCGTAAATCTGTTTCAGAGGAAATTTCATTACTGAGAAACGCGCTCTCGGGGCAGATCTCGCGGCGTCCTGCTCCCGTCATCAGCCGCTAAGAAAAAGGGGAACATCATGAGAAGACTTCTTGCGTCGACGTGTTTTCTGGTTGGTCTTGCAAGCAATTCCACGCCAACTTTTGCGGCTGATTGCGGCAATGTCTCGCTGGCAATGCATATCAATGTACAGAGCGCCGAGGTTCTGGCTTATGTAGATAAGTTTATACTGGAAAACGGCTTTGATTGCACCGTGGAGATGATGCCGGGTGACACAGTGCCGTCAACCACGTCCATGGTCGAAAAAGAGCAGCCCGATGTTTCGCCTGAAACGTGGGTTGATCTTCTGCCCGAAATTGTTCCGCGTGGTCTGAAGGATAACAAGATCGTTGAGGCTGCTAAGGCGCTTCCAGATGGTGGGGTTCAAGGGTGGTGGATCCCAAAATATGTGGCGGACGCACACCCGGATATCAAAACTGTTGAGGACGCACTGAACCATCCCGACCTCTTCCCTGATCCGGAAGACGCAAAAAAAGGTGTGATTTTCAACGGTGCAGAAGGTTGGGGTGCGACCATTGTCACCGCCCAACTTTTCAAGGCTTACAAGGCTGGAGATAAGGGGTTTCGTCTCATGAGTCCCGGTTCTGCAGCTGGTCTCGATGGTGCCATTGCGAAGGCCTATGAACGAAAAGAGGGGTTCATCACCTATTACTGGGCGCCGACTGCACTGCTTGGCAAATACGACCTTGTCAGGCTGGACGTAACGGCCCCGGAAGATCCGGTCGAGTGGAAGCGCTGCATCACCAACCTGGATTGCGCGGATCCGAAACCGGTTCGTTGGCCGACCGATACGATCTATACGCTCTTGACCAAGAAGTTCGCAGATAGCGCCCCGTCGGAAGTTGTCAAATACTTCAATACGCGCGGCTGGAGCAATGAGACGGTGAGTAAACTCATGGCATGGCAGACCGAAAACCAGGCGACGGGCGAAGACGGTTCGAAGCATTTTCTCCAGGAAAACAAGGATATCTGGTCGAAATGGGTTTCCGATGACGTCGCAGAAAAAGTCGAAGCTGCGCTTTGATGAACGTTGAAGCTGCCCGGCATGTGTTGCCGGGCAGCGTTGGTCAAGCACAAAAGATTGGCTGCCAGTCAGCAAACTACATTTCAGGTGGGAAGACGGGCCTTGTCGTGCCCTGGTATCCCCGACCTTGAAGCCTTCGACAATGGGACCAACATGGTCCGTCCCGGGCCGGCTGGCCAGTTCAGTGCGCAGTGACTGTTGCAGCAGCAAGCTTCTTGAGATCCACTATGCCAAGCGGTTTGCCGGCGGCATCGACCACGACAATTGCCTTGCCGTCTCCATGGGCGAGGATCTTTATTGCATCTTCGATAGTCGTCCCCACCGTTACTGTTGGGGCCCTACCGGTTTCATCGGAGTGCAGAGGAACCATGATCGCCTCTACCTGGATGACCCGACCGCGGTTAACTTCCTTGACGAAGTTGGCGACATAGTTGTCCGCCGGACGCAATACGATATCCTGGCTGGTCCCCTGTTGGATGATCTCGCCATCACGCAAGATCGCGATCTGGTCGCCGAGCCGCAACGCTTCGTCGAGATCATGGGTAATGAAGACTATGGTCTTCTTTATCTCCTTTTGCAGATCAAGCAGCACGGATTGCATATCCATGCGGATCAATGGATCCAGCGCGGAATAGGCTTCGTCCATCAGCAGAACCGGCGCATCATTGGCAAGCGCGCGGGCAAGGCCGACACGCTGCTGCATGCCGCCGGAAAGCTGGTTTGGATATTTCTTTTCGAAGCCTTGAAGACCCACTCGCTCGATCCAGCGCATGGCAATATCGACCGCCTTGACGCGTGGCGTGCCTTGAACTTCAAGCCCGTAAAGCGTGTTATCGAGAACGTTGCGATGCGGCAGAAGTGCGAATTTCTGAAATACCATCGCTGTTTGGTGACGACGGAATTCACGCAGCTCCCCGTCGCTCATCTTGACCACGTCGACGCCGTTCACCAAGACTTCGCCGGCAGTAGGATCAATCAACCGGTTGATATGGCGGATCAGTGTCGATTTGCCTGAGCCCGAAAGTCCCATAATGACCTGTATGCAGCCCGCGGGCATCTCGATACTGATGTCCTTCAGGCCAAGAATATGACCATACTGCTCGTTGAGTTCGGCTTTGGTGAGCCCGTTTTGCACGGCTTCCACATGCTTGACGGCATCGGGACCGAATATCTTGTAAAGGTTGCGGATTCTGATCCCATCCAGATCGGCGTTAGCCATGGACCACCTCCTGATGTTTTTGAAGTCTTTTACCGTAAGCCTGGCTGACGCGGTCAAAGATGATCGCGATGCCCACAATCGCAAGGCCGTTGAAGATGCCGAGTGTAAAATACTGGTTTGCGATTGCCTTCAGTACAGGCTGCCCCAGACCCTGTACGCCAATCATGGAAGCGATGACCACCATCGCGAGCGCCATCATGATCGTTTGGTTTATGCCGGCCATAATGGTCGGCAGAGCCAACGGAAGCTGAATCTTGAAGAGCTTCTGTATGTTGGAGGATCCAAAGGCGTCGGCGGCCTCCAGCACGTCCTTGTCGACGAGGCGTATGCCAAGATTGGTTAGGCGGATGATTGGTGGGATCGCATAGATTACCACGGCAATCAGACCTGGTACACGACCGATGCCAAGCAGCATGACGACCGGGATTAGATAGACAAAACTCGGCATGGTCTGCATCACGTCAAGGATCGGGTTGATGACCCGCTGCAAACGCTCCGAACGGGCCATGAGGATGCCGATTGGCAGGCCGATGACGACGGAAAGGACGGTGCACACGAAAATCATCGAGATCGTACGCATGGCATCCTGCCACATGTCGAAATAGCCGATCAGAAGCAGGGTAACAAGTGCACCAAGTACCACTTTGACGCTGCGACTGGCGACCCAGGCAATGGCCAGAATGATCGCAAGAATGATGGGCCAGGGCGTTTGTGTCATGAAACGCTCGGAGATGAGCAGAAATTTCTGCAGCGGCGAAAAGAAGTTCTCGATAGCGTCGCCATAACCGCGCGTGAATGAGCGGAACCCTTCATCGATCGTCTGCTTGAGCGTGCGTAACGCGTCGTCATTCATATGCGGGAATCGGTAAAACCAGTCCATTCGGCTCCCCTTCTTTTAATCTGGCCGTCATGTGCAGCCATTGGCGGACAGGCTGGCGCAGCACGCCGGAGCGTTGCCGTAAAATGCAAATCAGATTGCGCCAGTTTGCTGGCGGGAACAGATTGCGCTCCACACCATGTGTTATCGCGGCGGTCCCTAGAGCGCGTCCTTGACCTTTTCGACGACGTCTTCGGGAACCCACTTGGTCCAGATGTCAGGATTGGCCTTCAGGAACTCTTTCGCCCCGTCTTCGCCCGTCGCTTGATTATCGGCCATCCATGCCAGCATCTTGTTGACGGTGGCGTTCGGCCAGGAGCGAGCCTTCAGGTAGTCATAGGCCGGACCGGAACTTTCGGCGAACTTCCTGGTAACGATGGTATTTACATTATCAGCCGGCCATTCATTGGGTTTCGGATCCGGACAGTTTTCAACCTTGTTGCAGCGGTTCCACTCAGCTTCATCATAAGGGACGCCAGAGGTCAGTCGGACCATGTCATATTTGCCGAGAAGTGCAGTCGGTTCCCAATAATAGCCGATCCAGCCGCGCTTGCGCTCATAGGCATGGATGACAGAACCATCGTGGCCGGCAGCTGATCCCGTATCGACCAGATCGAAACCAGCATCCTTGGCATTATAGGCCTTGTAATATTGGCTTGCGATGATCGTGCCGCCCCAGCCCTGCTGGCCAGCTGACCAGGCGCCCCTGGATGGATCCTCGGGATTGGGGAACAGTTCGGGATGCTTGACGGCGTCCGCAATGGTCTTGATGTCAGGATGCTCGTCAACGATGAATTTGGGAACGTAGATACCCTGAATGCCGCCGTCCACAAATGCCTTTCCTGCGACCAGCAACTTGCCTTCATCAATGTTTTTCTGTGTCACTGGCGGAACAAGGCTAGCCCATGCTTCGGGAGCGACGTCTGGCTGGCCCTTCTCGGCCATGGAGGTGAGCGTCGGCACAGTGTCTCCCAACACAATGCTGGAATCGCAGTCATACCCATTGTGAAGAATGAAGTTATCGACATTGGCGAGGAGTTCGGCCGACGCCCAGTTCATGCTGGCAATGGTGACTGTACCACATTCGGCAGCATTGGATGCCGAACTGACCCCGATCAGCCCAAGAACCATACAGGTCGATGCAAGTAGTTTATTCATTATTGTTCCCTTTTTTGCGGCTTGTTCTTCCGAACGGGACGCCGTTTATCCCGTTCCTGGACCGATCAGGAGCTGCCTCTCAATGCTTTGGCTTTCAAAAAGCCGGCGTTGATCCCGTTAGCGACTGCCGCGTTGAAGCCATCGGCAACCATCGTTTCCAGCGCTTCTGCCGTCGTGCCGCGATAATCCATGAAAGAACGAACGATTTCAGAGGGAGACTGGTTGTCCCTCTCCATCAACCCGCCGGCACCAATTATGACCATCCGTGCAGCCTTGCGCGCCACTTCCGGTGTGAGGCCATGTTCAATAGCGTGTTTCGTCATGGCGTCGGCCAACAGGGCCGGAAAGGCTGGTCCGGAGCCAGTTAGGGCGGTGAAATAGTCGATGTCACGTTCGCTGGTGATTTCGTCTTCAATCCCGCAGGCTCCTAAAATTGTTCTGACGGTCGCACGGTCGCTGTCACTTGATTCCGCGCTCGCTATCCACGGAGTGAAAGACCTGCGGATTTCAGCGGCGGCATTGGGTAAAGCGCGCACGACGCGGTCGGTTTTGTGTCGGCCCACGAGCCGCTCCATACTGACGCCTGCGATCACGGAAATGACAAGCTTGCCACCAGCATCGACATCAACCGCGGTCCAATCGTCGGGTCTCACACACAAAACCACCACATCGCTGGCATCAGCAAGAGCCTGGTTGTCGTGTGTTAAATTCACCCGCGCTTTAAAATCCGGCTTTTTGCTTCGGTAGGAAAGTGTCAGATTTTCTGCTGTGGTTACGCCGGCTTCGAGCAATGCCGAGGTGATGGCGCTCCCGAGCCATCCCGCCCCACCGATTAAGCCAATCTTCAATGCACCCGTCATCGTAACCTCGCTTCCACCTGCTTCAATCCGGCTTGTATCCATGCCTGGCGAAAAAGCGGTTCAGTTCCCTTTGTTCGGGCACCTGTCCGGTATAGATCGCGATATATTCGGGAATTCGCAGCATGCGGGTTGGAATGTCTTCTTTCGATTGCATCGAGATATATCCGATCTGCACCAGATAGGTCGTTCTGGCACGCACATCGGCACTGTTCTCGCTCACACCAAAGCGTATGAACATGCGCTTGAGTGCCTCCATTCTTTGGCGGTCGGCCTCATGGATCTCGGCTAGAAGCTCCTCCGATTGCAGCGCCCAGCTGCGCACGGCGAATTCAAACCTCGAATCGAAAAGATCCTTGTTCAACCAACAATCGAAGACGTTCAACATCGCTTCAGCGAGTGATTCCGCATAGGCTTCGGACTGTTTGACAATACCTCCCGTGTTCTTGTCTCGCCACCGCGCTATCAGTGCGTCGAGCAATTCCTCCCTGTCCTTGAAGAACCAGTAGAAACTGGTTCGCGACAGATTGAGCTTCTTGGCAAGTGGCTGGATCTTCACCGAGTCCACGCCGGATTCCAGCAGCGTCTGATAGGCCGCTTCCAGCCAACCTTCTGCTGATCCTCTCCAACCGCCATCCTGAACAGTCTGGTCCATGACAATACTCCTAACAAAAAGACAGAACTGAACGCAAGTAAAATGTACATATGTGTCAGATCAACGCACCATCATGTTTTCATTATTGACATAAGTGTACAGTCCGCCTTAGCGTTCCGAAAAATATCCATAAATGGGAACATGTGTGATGTCGAACGATCCGCTTTTACAGCCCTATAAGCTCAAGCATCTCGTGCTCAGGAACCGGATCATCGTCACCTCACACGAACCCGCCTATCCAGAAGACGGAATGCCCAAGGAACGCTACCGCGCCTATACAGTAGAGCGGGCAAAAGGCGGGGTAGCCCTTACGATGACAGCCGGTTCTGCGGCCGTGTCGCGGGATAGTCCACCCGTGTTCAATAATCTTCTGGCCTACAAGGACGAGATTGTTCCCTGGATCAGGGACATGACCGATGCCGTGCATGATCAAGGTGCGGCGATCATGATCCAGCTCACTCATCTGGGTCGGCGTACCCGCTGGGACAAAGCTGACTGGCTGCCGGTCGTCGCGCCCTCGCATCATCGAGAGCCCGCGCATCGCGCTTTTCCCAAAAAACTCGAGGACTGGGATATCGAGCGCATCATTACCGATTTCGCCGATGCCGCCGAACGCATGAAGGCGGGCGGCATGGATGGTGTAGAACTGGAGGCCTATGGTCATCTCATCGACCAGTTCAACTCGCCGCTCACCAATGAGCTCGACGGTTCCTACGGCGGTTCGCTTGAAAACCGCATGCGGTTTTGTTTCGACGTCTTTCGAGCGATACGCAAGCGTGTCGGTGACGATTTCATTCTCGGTGTTCGTTATACCGCCGACGAAACCCTGCCCGGGGGAACGGACAAGGCTGAGGGGATGGAGATTTCGCGTTGCCTGAGGGACAGCGGCCTGATCGATTATCTCAACATCATTCGCGGCCATATCGATACCGATGCGGGCCTCACCGATGTGATACCAATTCAGGGTATGGCCAGCGCGCCGCATCTCGATTTTGCTGGCGAGATACGCGCGGCGACCGATTTTCCGACCTTCCACGCTGCCAAGATTCAAGATGTTGCTACGGCGCGTCATGCCATTGCATCAGGCAAGGTTGACATGATTGGCATGACCCGGGCCCATATGACCGATCCGCATATCGTGCGAAAGATAATGGAAAAGCGCGAGGACGATATCCGTCCATGCGTCGGTGCCAATTATTGCCTTGACCGAATTTATCAGGGCGGTGCCGCCTATTGTATCCACAACGCCGCCACGGGTCGCGAACTGACCATGCCACATGTCATCGACACGGCGACTGAGCGCCGAAAGGTCGTGATTGTCGGTGCGGGACCAGCCGGTCTGGAAGCAGCACGTGTCGCCGCCGAGCGTGGCCACGAAGTCATTGTCCTTGAAGCTTCCGCACATCCCGGCGGCCAGGTCCGCCTGACCGCTCAAAGCGAACGTCGACGCGAGATGATCTCGATTATTGACTGGCGTATGGCTCAATGCGAGAAGCACGGCGTCATCTTTCATTTCAACAAATGGGCCGATGCCGAAGCGGTTCAGGCACTCGCGCCCGATGTGGTGATAATCGCCACCGGGGGCCTGCCACATACCGAAGTGCTGGCCAAGGGCAACGAACTCGTCGTCTCGGCATGGGATATTATCGCTGCAGATGTAAAACCGGGTTCCAATGTCCTGGTCTATGACGATGCAGGCGATCATTCAGGCCTGCAGGCGGCGGAAATCATTGCACAGTCAGGTGCCAAGGTTGAAATCATGACACCTGATCGGGCTTTTGCGCCAGAGGTCATGGCCATGAACCTCGTTCCTTATATGCGCTCGTTGCAAAAGCTTGATGTAACGTTCACCGTGACGTTCCGTCTGGAGTCGGTCGAAAAGACCGGCAACCAGCTAGTCGCGCAAATTGGAAGCGACTATGGTGGTGTCGTCAAGCAACGAATTGTCGATCAGGTCGTCGTCAACCACGGCACCACTCCATTGGATGAACTATATTTCGAACTCAAACCGCTATCGTCCAATGGCGGCGAAACGTCCTATAAACAATTGCTGGCTGGCCAGCCGCAATCGGTCGTTCGCAATCCAGACGGAACATTCCAGCTTTTCAGGATCGGTGACGCTGTCGCAGCCCGTAACACTCATGCCGCGATATACGACGGTCTGCGGCTGGCAAAGGATATATGATCCGAAAATAATTCCCGATCTGAATTTCATGGAGGTTCGCATGACAGTTCGTGATGAAGCATTGCAGGCCTTCCTTGATGCGGCTGAGGCCGCGTTCGGTCAATTCGCCGGTCATGGTGAATCCAGACGTTCAATCGGTCAGATATTCGATGTACTCAAAACGCCAGGGGAACAGCGCGCGGGCGAGGGGACGCAACTGCCTGTCTGCCAGCATCTCGATGCTGCCTTTGCCATCGATGTCAAGGATCCATTGCTCCGCCGTCTGATCGCAACCTTCCAAGCGATCGCGCCTCGCCTTGACTGGCGGCGGCGTGTCGATCCCGACAGCTCGGCCAGCGCCAACTATGCGGACGGACATGGCAATGCTATGGTAGTCGGTGCTGGCGGAATTGAACAGCGTGGCGATGTGTGGATCGGCGCGACGCTGCTTGCCCCCAATGTCCGCTATCCCGATCACAACCATGCTCCTGAAGAGGTTTATCTCGTTTGCTCCGATGGCGAATTCAGTCAGGCGGACGGTGATTGGTTCTCACCGGGCATCGGTGGTTCGTTCTATAATGTTCCCGGTATCAAGCACGCCATGCGCTCGCTCGATATGCCACTCTTCGCCTTCTGGGCGCTTCTGGTGAAACGACCGGTCGACGAAAAAAATGAAACATAACATCACGGGAGGAAGAAATGAGCACGAGACTTTTACATCCTGCCATACAGGACGGACAACGAAAAGGTAACAGTCAGTTTTCCGGCGGGACACTTGCCTGCAAATGTTCCGAACGCACAGTCAAGGTTAAAGTTGCAGCCCCGATCGCCCATAACCATGCTTGTGGCTGCACGAAATGCTGGAAGCCGGAAGGTGCTGCCTTTTCTGTCGTCGCTGTCGCACCGACAGAAAAAGTTAGTGTTATTGAAAATGGCGACAAGCTTGCCGTCGTCGATCCTGGCGCCTTGATTCAGCGCCACGCCTGCAAGGAATGCGGTGTACACATGTACGGTCCCGTTGAGCGTGAACATGCATTCCAGGGGCTATCCTTCATCCATCCGGAACGGTTCGAAAACGCAGACTGGCCAGGACCGGAATTCGCAGCCTTCGTATCCTCGGTCATTGAAGGCGGCGTTGATCCCGATGAAATGGCAGGCATAAGGGCCCGGCTAAAAGAGATCGGGCTTGAACCCTATGACTGCCTCTCGCCAGCGTTGATGGATTATCTGGCGACCTGGACTGCAAAAAAGAACGGCGTCCTGCACTGATCACCGGACGCCTGTTCCATCTGCTGTATTGCTCGAAATTCTCTCCTTGTTCCTGAGAAACCCGCGAGCGCCACTTAAACGATTGCTTCGGATGCGAAACTGGCATCCGAAGTTCCTGGCGCTTTGCTTGAAGAGGAATATTTAAATGGCGCCTGACGACCATATGACCGGACAAAGTGCAGCGGTCTTCAAAGATGAGCGAAAACTCACTTATCTCAATCCAGATGGTGCGGATCGACCATTAATCAGCCCGATACCCATCGAAACACTCGATAGGGCAAGACGCTATCGCCTGGGCCGCCTCCGCTTCAAGATGCGCCAGGCAGATTGTGGAGCGCTGCTGCTCTACGATCCCGTCAACATTCGTTATGCGCTGGATTCGTCCGATATGAGCATATGGACAATGCACAATCCCTCACGCTACGCGCTTATTCTGGCAGAAGGACCTGCCATCATGTTCGAATTCGAAGGCGCGGAACATGTCAATAACGGGCTGCCTGGGGTCGATGAGGTCCGTGCAGCCAAATCCTTTCTGTTCTTCACAGCCGGCAATCTGGTTGAACAGCGCATGAAATCCTGGGCTGATGAGATCGCCGGTATTATCAAACAACATGGCGTCAATGACCGTGTTGCCGTGGATCGCCTGGAACCGGGGCCGGCGTTTGAATTGCAGGCACGCGGCTTTGTCTTGCTGGATGGTCAGGAACTGGCCGAGCGGGCGCGTTCAATAAAAAGTGCGGAAGAAATCGAACTGATGCGCTGGACCATTCGCGTATGTGAGGCAGGTATGGCGCGCATGTACGAGTTCTCCGAACCGGGCCGCACAGAGCGCGAAATCTGGGCCGAGCTTCATTTCGAAAATGCACGCAGCGGCGGCGAATGGCTCGAAACCAAACTGCTGACAGCGGGCCCACGGACAAATCCATGGTATCAGGAATGCTCCGACTACGTCACTAAACAAGGCGAGATGATCGCCTTTGATACAGATATGATAGGTCCGTACGGCTATTGCGCCGACCTGTCGCGCTCATGGACCTGCGGCCATGTCGCGATGAATGCGAAGCAGAAGGAGCTCTACGCCGCTGCCCGGGACCAGATCGACCATAATCTCTCAATCATTCGTCCCGGTGTGAGCTTCGTTGAGTTCAACGAGAAAAGCTGGCGCATACCTGAGAAATACATCCCCTATCGCTATTCGCTGGCAGTCCATGGGACCGGGATGGCCGACGAATGGCCAGGTATCCTGCTGCATCCGGATTTCGATAATGATTTCAGCGGGACGATTGAGGAGAATATGGTGCTTAACGTTGAAAGCCTGATTGCCGAAAAAGGTTCTGAAAGCATCAAGCTGGAAACCCAGATCCTGGTCACGAATAATGGTGCCGAACGACTTGATACTTTCCCATGGGAAAGGATTTAGGCATAAAGGTTTCAGACATTTCCTACGAGCCATTCCGCAAAAACGCGCGCCTTCGCTGAGGCACGCGGATGAATTTTGAGATAGAACGGCATTGGCGAAGTGATGCAATCTGGCACGAGTTGTACGAACCTTCCCTCATGCAACAGGCTTTTGACCAATCCATCCCACCCCAGAACCGCGCCAAGATCGTCTTGCGCAGTCTGTAGTGCAATCATGTAATTGTTGACGTAGAAATTACGACCCTTCGGAGCAGGCTGGCCAAGCGAAGAAAACCAGTCTGACCATTTCGTCCAATTGGTTTCTTCGCCGCTGGAATGGATCAGCGGGGCCGAAACCAGATCCTCGATTGTGGAAATGCGATATTGCTCTGCAAAGCGAGGTGTCCCAAGCGCCACGATGCGGTCGCGAAAGAGGCTGCAGCATTCGCTGCCTTCGTCGGGGATGCCATAATGGATGCTGAGGTCACAGCGGCTGGTGTCGGACGCAACGTCGCTGACAATCTGCGCAATTGTAACTGTGGGGTGGTTTTTCCAGAACGCTGAAATCTTTGGTGTCAGCCATAATGAACTCACAGCCGTCGTGGAGCGCACGGTAACGTCCACAGTTTCCGGTCTCTCCCTCAACTGGCTGACGGTTTCGGAGATGGATTCAAAGCCTCGCTGCAGCGCCACGAATAAAAATGCGCCTTTTTCCGTCAGCTCCACACCCTTGTTTTGCCGCATGAACAGGACGCATCCAAGGTCCGCTTCAAGCGCCTTTATCTGGTGACTGATTGCCGCAGGTGTCACGTTCAGTTCCTGCGCGGCTTTCTTGAAACTGAGATTACGTGCCGCAGCCTCAAAACAGATGAGCGCGGTTATGGAGGAAAGGTCATAAGGTCTGGCCACAGAAACCTCATCCGCAGTCGTGAAGCCAGCAAAGTGGCGGGGGAACCTTGAGATTACTTAAACTAATCCAGGTTGAAAAAAAGTGCTATTGTCAAAATGTGAGACGAGCCTGACAGTTTTTAGACTGGTTCAAAACAAATGGTAGGAACTCGTCATCATGAACGCTCAAGTCTCGGTACCAGAATTGCTGGCCCGTCGAAAGCCTGGCCATGCTCTGGAACAACCATTCTATACATCGCCTGACATCTATCAGATGGATCTGGAACAGATTTTCTACAAGGAATGGCTCTATGCGATTCCGGCTTGCCAATTAGCGAAACCCGGCAGTTATGTGACCATGCGCGTTGGTGCCTATGATGTGATTATCGTCAAGGGACGCGATAATGAAATCCGCGCCTTCCACAACTCCTGCCGTCATAGGGGTTCCATCATCTGCAAGGCACGCGAAGGTCAGGTCGCGAAACTTGTGTGCCCCTATCACCAATGGACCTATGAACTGGATGGCAAGCTTCTGTGGGCCAATGATATGGGGCCGGACTTCGACCCATCTACTCATGGCCTGAAATCAGTGCAGCTGCGCAATTTTGTCGGGTTGATCTACATCTGCCTGTCCACGACACCACCCTCCTTCGAACCTTTTGCGGAAATGGCGCGCCCCTATATCGACGTACACGACCTTGAGAATGCCAAGGTTGCGTATAGCTCCACCATTGTGGAGAACGGCAACTGGAAGCTGGTCTGGGAAAACAATCGCGAATGCTATCATTGCAGCAGTAATCATCCTGCGCTGTGCCGGTCCTTCCCGCTGGATCCCGAAGTAGCTGGCGTGTCGCCGGATGGCTCTGTATCGCCTGGCCTTCAGGCGCATTTCGATCGGTGTGAGGCAGCCGGTGCTCCCGCACAGTTCCGCCTGTCGGATGACGGGCAATATCGTGTTACGCGTATTCCGCTACAGGACAAGGCTGTCAGTTACACGATGGATGGCAAAGCCGGAGTTACCAAACCGCTTGGACGCGTTGCCATACCGGACGCGGGCTCGCTTCTCATGTTTCACTATCCCACCACATGGAACCATTTCCTGCCGGATCATTCACTGACTTTCCGCGTCACGCCAATTAGTCCAACGGAAACGGAAGTGACGACCACATGGCTTGTCCACAAGGATGCAGTCGAGGGCGTCGATTACGATCTCAAGCGGCTGACAGAAGTGTGGGTCGCCACCAATGATGAAGACCGGGAGGTGGTTGAGACCAATCAACGCGGGATATTCACTCCAGCTTACACGCCGGGACCCTATTCGCCCAATCAAGAAAGCGGCGTGATCCAATTCGTGGACTGGTATGCGCAATGGCTCGAGCGTTCGCTGACACCGTTTCAGATGGCTGCGGAGTGAGCTCATGCATGTGGTGACGAGGCCGAAGCTCGCATTCTGGACTGATGCGGAGGAGCTTGAATGCGTTTCTTACTTGCCGGAAGCGCCTAATGTTATGACGTTCTGCTTCCAGTCACCGTCTGGAGCGCTGTTCAGCTTCGATCCCGGGCAGTTCCTGACATGGGAACTGCCTGTTCCCGGCGGACCGGTCTATCGTACTTATACAATCTCGTCGTCGCCGTCCCGACCGACGTCGCTGACCATGACTGTTAAGGCGCAGCCGGATTCCGTTGGCACGCGCTGGATGTTCGACCACATGCGGCCAGGCATGCGGCTGCGGGTCATTGGCCCTGGCGGAAAGTTCTCCATCGCGCATCACCCGGCCGAAAAATATCTCTTCATCTCGGCGGGATCGGGTATTACGCCGATGATGGCAATGACCACTTGTCTCTACGATTCCGGTCGCGACATGGACGTGGTGTTCGTCAATTGCGCGCGCCGCCCGTCAGATATCATTTTCCGTGAGCGACTGGAGCATATGGCCTCCCGCGTCAACGGGATAGATCTCAAATGGGTCGTAGAAGACAGTGATCGCTATAGTCCATGGACCGGCTACAAGGGTTTCTTCAACCAATTGATGCTGGGCTTGATGGCCCAGGATTATCTTGAGCGGGAAGTGTTCTGTTGCGGCCCGGAACCCTTCATGCAAGCGGTGCGCGAAGCGTTGATCGGGCTCGGCTATGACATGGATCGCTACCATCAGGAAAGCTTCCACGCGCCATTGCCGGAAACCGAAGTGGTGCCAGAAGATGTAACGCCCGAACAGGAAAACAGTGCCGAAATCTGCTTTGCACTGTCCGGCGTCACGACGACGTGCTCGGAAGCAGACAGTATTCTTGCTGCTGCCCGCGCAGCGGGTGTGATGATCCCCTCCGGCTGCACCATGGGAATCTGCGGGACATGCAAGATCCAGAAACTCGAAGGACAGGTCCATATGGTGCACAACGGTGGAATCACGGATGATGACATAGACGATGGTTACATCCTCGCCTGCTGCTCGCACCCTATCGGTCGTGTAAAAGTGGGGGTATAGCGGCATGAATTATCGATCGCATCCAAAGGCGGTATCATGGCTCCTGACGCGCAACAGCCGGTGATGATCGTTTTCTATCTGACACCAACTTTTTCCTTGCTGGAGTTTTCCCTTGCCGTGGAGACGCTCCGACTGGCAAATCAGGCGCTAGGTTGCCCGGCTTATCGTTGGCGTATTGCATCGCAAACCGGTAATCAGGTGAGCTCCAGCTGCGGTGTGCCAATTACAACGACCAGTACAGTGGCAGAGGAGCGCCGATATCTCTTCAACGATTTGCGTCCTGACATGGTTTGTATCTGTAGCGACGATGTTACGGTCGGCTTTGCTGGTAAGACTTTCAAGTCGTGGTTGCTGGAATGCAACAT
This sequence comes from Brucella cytisi, assembly GCF_038433355.1. Taxonomy (NCBI): domain Bacteria; kingdom Pseudomonadati; phylum Pseudomonadota; class Alphaproteobacteria; order Hyphomicrobiales; family Brucellaceae; genus Brucella; species Brucella cytisi. The sequence continues at coordinate 101,716 of NZ_JBCAUP010000012.1, read as the reverse complement.
AATGGATGTTGCAATTGGCGGCATTGGGAGTGGTTCCCATATACTGGCGGAGTTGGGCATACTTGATGGCAAAACCTGTTCGATACACTGGAAGAACGTGGAAGGCTTCGCCCGTAGTTTCGAAACAACGTCTGTGGACCCGGGAATCTATCAAGCGGATGAGGGCATCTGGACCTGTGCAGGAGGATCGGCCACGATCGACATGATGTTGTATCTCGTAAAACAGGATTTTGGGGAGCAGATAATGAGGGACGTCTGCGACCGCGCAATCAATTTGAATGCACGCGACGGCAGGACCCCCCAGAAGTTACCGTTCATGTCCTATGCGGTTGACTAGTTTATTGCGGCTATCCGGGTTGCAATACCTGGCACGTCGCCGAGCAAGGATAGCTTGGCAATCGCGTTAAAGATGAGGCGGATTGTGATTTCGGACAGGTAAAAAGATGACTTCCGACGAATAGTCAGCGACTGGCGTTGTCGCCAGTGGTCATAACCCTCTGACAGGCGGACTGCTTCGACCGAGGCAAGTGCATGAGACGTTCAACCACTTCCCGCAATTTCCAGGGTTTCATGGAACTTCTTGTTTTCGGACAAGGACGTTAATTGCCTGATCCATCTCAGTAGAACCCAGTTGAACCGAACCCGATCAACGGCTTTCCATAAAAATTCAGGTATGCAAAATCGGCATACCGATCAGCGTACTTTCGATTTCTGTTTCCGGGGTGCCGCTCGTATAAAGATGTATCATTCATCGGTGCGGCAAAAAAAAGCCAAAGGAGCATGAATATATGGCATATGTAACTGCAGAAATTCGAGCTTCGAAAGTATATCATGGATATGATGAGGAACGGAAAGCTGTCGTCGATGATCTTGGCGCAGACAAATTTGTGACAAAACTCATCAAGGTCTCAAGAATTTTGTCGGTTACCGAAGACTACATTTTTATTGAATGTCCGCACAACACCGTTCAGACGTGGGAATATAAGGGAACGCTGGAAGATTTCATGTTGAAACTTCGGCAAGCAGGTGTCGCGGCGGCGTAAGAGTTTCCCGGGCAGGGTGGGTATGGAACAATGAAAATTGCGTCCGTCAACGTTTACTATGTGCGCGGAGAAGGCCTGAAGCCCGTTCTGGTGAAAATTCAGACGGATGAAGGCATATCGGGATTAGGCGAAGCCGCCATTTCCTATGGAAGCGGTGGCACAGCTGTCGCGGGAATGATTAAAGATCTGAGCGAACGGTTTTTGCTGGGGGCTGACCCGCTGTCCATTAATCAGATCGTTTCGAATATGTACGACCAGGCGTTCTGGTTAAAGAACCCCGGAGGAATTGCTTGTGCCGGAATGAGTGCCATAGAACAGGCCCTTTGGGATATTCGCGCCAGGACGTCGAATGTGCCGGTATATGAACTCTTTGGCGGAAAAATTCGCGACGAACTACACTACTACGCGAACGGATGGTATTTCGGCGCAAAATCTGCTTCAGAGCTGATCAAAAAGGCAGCGGACGCAGTTGACGACGGTCATTATGCTCTAAAGATGTATCCACTGGCACAGATCCAACCAAATGGAACATTGCGGCATCCAACCGGACGATATTCTGACAATCTCGATGCGGTCACAGCTGGGATCGAACTCGTGCGTGCCGTCCGGCAAGTGGTTGGGCCAGATATCAGACTTATGCTCGATTTCGGTGGCGGCGTGTCTATCGCAGACACCATGCGGTTTTGTGAGCGTATCAAGGAATATGATATCGAATTTGTGGAGGAAATCACCGATCCGGGCGATCTCGGTGCATTGTCTCAAGTCGCCTCGTCGATTGATATTCCGATTGCAACTGGAGAACGGCACTATCTCAGACAAGGTTTTCGCGATCTTCTTGAGAAGCGCGTGATCAGCATATTGCAGCCGGATATAGGCAATGCCGGTGGTTTCGCGGAGGTTCATAAAATTTCAGCGATGGCTGACGCCTATGGTTTGAAGGTGCAGCCGCATGTCTGTGGAAGCTCTGTCGCAGCCAACATCGCAACCCATATGAGCGCATGTCTGCCCAATTTTTATATTCAAGAACATTTCCCGTATTGGACAGGCATATCCGGATATATTGAAGTGGCTACCGTGCCCTTTGAGCAAAAGGCCAGGAATGGACGCATTCCGATCTCGGAACAGATCGGGTTTGGAGTCGAACTCAATGAGGCTGTCGTGAAGGAACATCTTTGGGCTGTTATCCGATGAACGCCGTAATTTCAAACTGATGGGTAGGCTGCAATCCGGCATCGCTATCGTCCGCTATTTTCGTTTGCCCTCGGCACTGTTGTAGGCGAGTGTGTGCCACAACTGACGTGCTGGGGATGATATCTGATGAAAAAGCCAGGGAAACAGAACTGGGAAGTAGGGATGAACCTCATCTACTTTTCAGCCTTCCGGGCAGTAATGCTAACTGGAACGGTGAGTGCCGCTGCGGAACTTATAGGGCGAAGTCAACCCGCCGTAAGTCGGCTACTCAACAAGCTTGAAACCGAGTTGGGCGTCACTCTTTTTGAACGCAGAAAAGGATTGATCACGCCGACATCGGTTGCCCACCTTCTTCTGGATGAAATCGATCGAGCGTATACATCTCTCGATTCTTTGCGAAATTTTGCGGCAACAGTTGCCGAAGGCGAGACAAGTCGCATAACTGCGGCTGTTATGCCTGCACTTGGGATAAGTTTCATGCCCCAGGCGCTAAAGAAGTTCAAAGATAGCTGGCCCCAAACACGTATACAGCTGAATATACGGCTTTCTGCCAAGATCGAAGAATGGGCGGCGTCCCAACAGCTGGACTTTGGTCTTGCGGAGCTCCCGTTCCGCAGATCGGGGTTCCAAACAGAAGTTTTCAGCGATGCCCCTTATATTGCTGCGGTTCCACGTGACCACCATCTCGCGAGCCGCGACAAAATTGAACCACCGGATCTTCGAAACGTACCATTTGTATCATTTGCCTCATTCACCGCAGCAGGCCCGATCATTGCGCAGGCATTCCGCGCTGCGGGAGAAAAACTGGACCCGGCGTATGAAACAACGATTTCCGCTGCGGCTTATGAATTTGCCAAAATCGGTCTGGGAGTCGCGCTTATAGACCCTTACACAGCCATTCACCAATTTGATGATCGGGTAAAGCTCGTGCCATTCCTGCCCAAAATACCGTTCAACGTGGCGCTTCTTCGTCCTTACTCCCGTCCGCAAAGTCGCGTGTCGGAAGCACTTCTGGCCCTCCTGTTCAGCGAGCGAGACGCAGTTTTGGCAAAGTTGCCGCCTGTTTAACTGACTGGGAATCGGTAAGTTGCCAAAATCCCCTGTATCTAATCCATTATGCATTTACTGCATAATGGTGGCCGATTTTTCTATTTTGAGCATTCCGAATTAGCTGCTGTACTCGCCCGACGCTGAGAAAGGGAACTGTTAAATGAGTATGGAGGCGGCGCGGAACGAAAGTTATGATGTGATCGTCATCGGTGGCGGTATCAACGGCACCAGCGCCGCCCGTGAACTCTGCGCCGCCGGGTATAAGGCCCTGCTCGTTGAAAAGGGCGATTTCGCAAACGGCGCATCAAGCAGGTCGTCCAGGATACTGCACTGCGGCCTCAGATATTTTGAAACGAGGCATCCGGTCCGTACGTTCGCATCGTCGCCTTTGAAGCTGAAGAACGCGATTTCCATGGCCCGTGCCGCTATGAATGCGCGTGAGGAACTGGTGCGTCTCCAACCAATTCGATGCAAGTCCTTCAAAATGTGCTTTCCTTTATACGAAAAGGACGATTTGCGTGGATGGCACCTGGATATTGGGCTTTCGCTCCTGAACCTGTTTGGATCGGGTCGACTGCCGCTGGACTATCAACGGCACAAGCGCAACTTTGATAGCTCAGTGCCTCTGGCAAAGGACCTGAGGGATCGGAATCAACTGAAGTCGATAGCGACCTACCGTGAATACATCATGGACTGGCCCGATAGGTTTTGTGTCGATGCGGCCATCGAAGCTGAAAAGCTTGGCGCTGATATCCGCTTGTTCACCAAGGCGAGCATCAGAGCGAAAAATTCTGATGGGTTGTGGCAGGTTGATCTGGACTCGGAGCTTCGTGGAATGAGCAGTGTGTTCGCACCTGTCATTCTCAATTTAGCGGGGACCTGGATCGATGATGTTCTGCAGCCCGTGTTCAAAGAGGGGAATGATCGTCTGATTCATGGGACGAAGGGCGCGCATATAGTCGTTCGCCTTCCCGATTATTATCGTGGCCACGGAATTGCGGCGCTTAACCGATTGGGACTGCCGATTTATTGTCTGCCGTTCAGGGATGAGCTGTATCATATTGGCCCGACTGAAACCTTTTTCGAAGGTGACGCCAGTAACGTCAGGGCCGATGATACCGATATCGAGTTTCTACTCGACGAAATCAATTTTCTTCTCCCTGCTCTCAAATTAACGAAACGGAATGTCGAATTCACCTGGGCTGGTGTGCGACCGTTGACCTTCAATCCCAAAAACCCTGACGGCGACAGAGTTCGGCAAATCCATGATTTGAACGACAAGGGCCATTCGGGGATTTTTGCGATGACTGCCGGGCCGGTCATGAGCCATATGAGTGCAGGAAGGGAACTACTGGCAACGGTAGAAGCAGCTATTCCGATCCGGCGTGACCGGCACATAAGTCAAATGCAACAGACGAACCCGAAATCGGGCGCTGATGAAGGCACCTCTTCGTTACGACATTATGTCTTGCGGGAACACGCCCAGGATCTGAAAGGAATCTTCTATACCCGTAGCGGCATAGGTTGGGGGCGGCAAATAGACAAGGTCACTGCCACTAATGCGGCCAATGAAATCGCCGATCTGCTTGGATGGGAGCCAGAGCAGGTCGAGCGGGAAGTGGACAGCTTTCTTCAGTACCAACGGGAAATCCACCGTTCGGGAGAGCCTGCAAAGTCCTGACGAAACAAAAAAGAGGAGTGAACTGAAAATGGGTATGCGCAGACATCAAAATCTTGCTCTGGTGGCAGTTTCCACACTTGCTATGGCGATTTCGCTTTTTGCAAGCCAGGCTCGCGCTGATGGTGAGCGATTGAAGGAAATCCTGGAGCGCGGCACTCTGCGTGTTGGTTTGCAAGGGGCTTTCAAGCCCTGGTCTTTCCCGGGTGCAGACGGTAATCTTCAAGGCATTGAAGTTGATCTCGCCAAGAGCGTCTCGGATGCACTGGGTGTCAAACTTGAGCCTGTCATTATTACATCTGCAAACCGCATGCAGTTCCTCCAGCAGAACCGGATCGATCTGATTGTCGGCGGTATGTATGATACTGCGGAACGCCGTAAGGTCATCGGCATCATTGAACCCGCTTACTGGGCTTCTGGACCGACCTTGCTTGCCAAGAAGGGTGTCATCAAAAGCTGGGACGACATTGCCGGAAAGCCTGTATGCGGAAAGCAGGGCAACTACTATAATCAACAGGTCGAACGGCAATTGAAAGCGAAGCTGATTGCTTTTACCGGAAACTCCGAAGGTAAAGAAGCTCTGCGTGCCGGGCGTTGCATTGCATGGGTCTACGATGACGTCAGCATCATGGCTGATCTCGAGACACCGGAATGGCAAGATTACGAGATGCCTGTTCAGGCCCTCTATAATAATCCGTGGGCTGCTGCTGTCCCTCTTGAAGAACGCGACAGGGGCTGGGGTGCGTTCATGGCGGGTATGGCATACCGTTGGCAAGCTGACGGTACACTGATTGAACTCGCCAAGAAATGGAATGTTGCTCCGTCTGATTGGTTCACCGAGCAGAATAAGAAACTCCGTTGGGATACCGCCTACCTCGAGCCGAAAGAGTAAGTCCGGTGATTTCTGATCAGCAGTAGCTCGGAGTGGTGATGATCGAATATATATCAAGTTTCTTCCGCAATCTGAACGAGACAGCGGGTTTGAACTTTATCGTCTTCTATGACGACTACGAGTTCAGCCGCTTTCTCGAAGGGGCGTTGATTTCACTGCGGCTTATGGCGTTCTCCATCCTGCTGTCGCTGGTGATCGGCGTATTGGGAGCTTGGGCACAAACGTCAAGAAGCGCGATAATTCGCGTGGCGGTCGATGCATATATCCAGGCGTTTCGAAATACACCTCCGATGATCCAGCTTTTGTTCTTTTACTTCGGCCTGGGCGCGTTCACTCCGGCCGTGGACATGGGGGGATATTACGAGCCCATTATCTCTTCCTTTGGGTGGGCCGTGATCTCACTTGGTATCTTCGGCGGGGCGTTCAATGTCGAGATATTCCGGGCTGGCCTGGAAGCCGTTCCTGAAACGACAAAAGAAGCTGCTGAAAGCCTCAGCTTTTCGAATTGGCAAATCTATATGTATGTGACACTTCCACTGGCTTTTCGCATTAGCCTGCCAGCCTTGACGAATAACCTGGTGAGTTTGGCCAAAACAACCTCTCTCGCTTACGTTATCGCCGTTCCGGAGATGACTTATGTCCTCAATCAGGTTTGGTCGGACAACATCAATGTGCCTGAGATGATCCTCGTGCTTTTCGTGTTCTATGTCGCAATAGTGAGTATTCTCGCCTGGGGCCTCCATGCCCTCGAACGCCGTTTGGCATTGCCGGGGTATGGACATGAATAAGCGTGCATTCACAATCGCACCGTCGGCCTATGGCATAGCGTCATTCTCTACCGCTCTGTCGCTGCGGTACGGAATTGTTCTCGTTGTACTGTTCCTCGGATCTTTGTGTGTTGCTTATGCGCAAACGATCAATGCCGGAACGCCGACTGCAGTAGAGACACTTTTCGGCTGGATTCCGTTTATCTTGCGTGGCTTTTTGTTGAACCTCTATATGAGTTTTCTGGCGATGGCCCTGGCCACGGTTCTCGGAATTTTACTCGGTCTCATGCAAATCAGTTTGTTCTGGCCGGTAAGAGCGATTGCACGTCTGGTGACTCATCTCCTGAGAAACTCGCCCTGGCTCGTCATTCTCTTCATCGCCATGTATACGATGCCAGAGGAATTTCGTCTTCCGGGCGGGATTGTAATACCGTTCCCGGGCTGGATGAAAGCAACCGTCGCTTTTGCACTGCCCGTCATGGGCAACATAAGCGAGATTGTCCGTGGATCCGTTCGTTCCATTCCGTCGGGGCAGTGGGAATCGGCCGAAAGTCTCGGCTTTACCCGTGTTCAGACACTTTGGAATATCATATTGCCACAAAGCTTCCGGCGTTCAATACCGCCGTGGATGAACTGGTATGCGCTACTTACGCTCTCCACTCCGATGGCTTCGATTTTCAGTGTCAGAGAGTCTGTTGCCAACGCACAGGCGGCAATGGAAGCGTCGGGTGGACGACCAGAGTTTCTCTTTCCGTTCTATCTGTTTCTTCTCTGTCTGTTCTTTGCATACATCTATCCAATCGCGCTTCTGACAAGAAAACTGGAGAAAAGATATGCTGCCTGAAGAAAATGCCGAAGCGCCCCCTCTGGTTTCTCTAAAGGATGTGCATAAGGCGTATGGTGATCTGGAAGTTATCAAAGGGATCAGTCTAGATGTTCGCAAGGGCGAGGTGATCTGCATCATCGGCCCATCGGGTTCGGGCAAATCGACTCTCATTCGATGTATCAATGGTCTGAGCCCAGTGCACAAAGGCTCGATAATCGTCGACGGGCAAGAGGTGAATGATCCCAAGCTCGACAAGCTCGCATTGCGGCGAAAGGTCGGAATAGTCTTTCAGCAGTACAATCTGTTTCCACATAAAACGTTATTGCAGAACGTGATGATGGCACCGATCAAGGTCCTGCGTGAACCTAAACGGGAAGTCGAGGAGCGAGCGCGCGCCTTGATTGCAAAAGTCAAACTTACTGGCAAGGAAGACCAGTATCCCGGTCAGTTGTCAGGTGGCCAGCAGCAGCGCGTCGCCATCGCGCGAAGTCTGGCCATGCGTCCTGACGTTATGCTTTTCGATGAAGTTACCGCTGCGCTCGATCCTGAGACCGTCAAGGAAGTATTGGCGACGATAAAGGAACTCGCGTCAGACGGTATGACCTGCATCCTGGTTACCCATGAAATGGGCTTTGCACGCGAAGTGGCCGATCACATCTATTTCACGGATCGAGGTGTGATTGTCGAGCACGCTCCACCAAAAGAGTTCTTTACCTCAGCCAAGGATCCTCGGACCCAGCAGTTCTTAAGTCAGATATTCTAACCGGATAACGATACGAAAATCATCAGTAGCATCACGAGCATGCCAGGCCGAGTGCCAGGTGTGAACGGGTTTCTGTAAGCTAAAGGAAAAAGCGATGTACCAGCAAGCCTCCAACGGTGTCAAAAATGACCCACTGCTGCAGCCGCTGAAAATCAAACATCTTGAACTTCGCAATCGCATCATGAGCACCAGCCACGCATGTGGACTGGAGGTCCATGGGCTGCCGCTTGAAGCCTATCAACGGTATCACGAAGAAAAGGCCAGGGGCGGACTAGCCCTGTCGATGTTCGGTGGGTCCTCCAACGTCGATATCGATTCCCCGAATGTCTTTCGGCAACTGAATGTCGGGACAGACGACATTATCCCGCATTTTCAGCAGTTTGCCGAGCGTATGCATCGCCACGGCGCTGCACTTATGTGTCAGATAACCCATCTCGGTCGACGCGGCGAAAGTTATGGTGGCGATAGGCTGGCGATGATTGCACCGTCCCCTCTCCGGGAGACGCTTCATCGCAGCATCCCCAGAGAGATGGACGACCATGATATTAATCGCGTTGTGAAGGCATTTGCCGCTGCGGCGGTACGATGCAAGGAGGGAGGGCTGGATGGCATCGAGACCCATGCCGGCGGTCACATGATCGGGCAATTCCTGTCACCGATTTCCAATCGCAGAACTGACCGCTTTGGCGGTTCGCTCGAAAACCGAATGCGGTTTCCGCTGATGGTGCATGAGGCAATCAGAAAGGCCGTCGGTGATGATTTTGTCGTTGGTATCCGCATGGCAGTGGATGAGGGACCCGATGGCGGTATGGGTTTTGAGGAATCTCTGAAAGTTGCGCAAGCACTTCGCGATATTGGCGGGATTGATTTTTTCAATGCGATTTATGGCATGATGGACACGACCCGTGGTCTGGCTGAGGACGCTATGCCAGGAATGGGGTCGCCACTAGCGCCCTGGGTCGAGCCGGTTGGACGCTTCCGGCAGGAGCTCGATATTCCGGTATTTCATGCCGCACGTATTTCCGACGCCGCTTCCGCCCGATACGCTATCCGAGAAGGCAAAATGGATATGGCGGGCATGACCAGAGCGCAAATCGCTGATCCATACCTTTCAAGTAAAATAGCGTCGGGACGGGAAAACGAAATCCGGCCATGCGTAGGTGCTACACATTGCCAGTCGCCGCATCGTCCTGCGTGCCTTCATAATCCGGCAACGGGCAGAGAAACAGTCCTGCCTCAGGTCTTTACAAAAACCGACAGCGGCAAACGTAGGGTCATCGTGGTCGGCGGAGGGCCCGCAGGCCTTGAGGCAGCCAGAATATGTGCGGAACGGGGTCATGAGGTTTCGTTGTTTGAAGCGGCACCCGATTTCGGCGGTCAGCTTCTTCTTGGCGCGAAGGGGTCGTGGCGCGGTGACCTCATCGGTATCGTTGAGTGGCGGGTGGGCGAACTCAATCGTCTTGGTGTGTCGCTTCAAACGAATGCCTATGTGGATGAAAATGAAATCCTGGCACTGAACCCAGATGTTGTCTTGCTAGCAACGGGCGGTATGCCGCAAATTGATCTTCTGCATGGCGGTGATCTATGCGTTTCTACCTGGGATATCCTGGCTGGTCAGTCCAGACTATCAGGTGAAGTTCTTGTCGTTGATGGTACCGGACGACATCCAGCCCCCTTGGCGGTCGAGAAGGCCGTTGGTGTAGGAGCCAGGGTACAATTCGTCACGATAGATGCCCAAATCTGTGAAGAACTGACTTATGCCGAACGGGTACGCTGGAAAAAACTCTTTTTGAAATTCGGCCTGTATCCCAAAACTGAAACGCGTTTGACGGCAGTCGACCGCCAGGACAACCGCCTGATCGCAACTCTTGTAAACGACATTACCCGGGAAACAGAAACTGTTGTGGTCGATCATGTTGTTGTGGAGCAGGGGAGTATTCCGTCCAACGAAGTTTTTGAAGCGCTTCGATCCAGTTCTTCGAACGACGGTGTGACCGACCTGCGGGCCATGGTTGATGCCAGGCCGCAGCCCAACCAGGAGAGACCTGGATTTGAACTTCACAGGATAGGAGATGCTCTGGCCAGCCGAAACATTCACTCCGCGATGTTGGATGCAATTAGAATATGCAGCTCGCTTTGAAAACTTTGGGAGCACACTCAGCGTCCGAATTTATCCAGCAGCTGATACCATGCGGCTACTGTACGGACAGCTGGCGCTCTCATAGAGAAAAATGGGATGTCTCCCGGTTTCTGGCGCTGCATCAGCGCCAGATCAGGCTTTTGGCCTTGCAAAAGATCAATCGCGTAGCGTCCGAGAAGGCTCGACATCGCGATTCCTGTTCCATTGTAGCCAAGCGAAAACCCGATATTCTTATCAATCAACCCGATCTGCGGAAGACTGTTCATCGTCATAGCGACAAGCCCCGACCATTGATTGGCGATCCTGCAGTCTTTCAGCTGCGGGAAGATTTCAAACATTGCTCTCTCAAGGGTCGCGTAGGCGGTTGCCGAGTCATTTCTGCCGAATGCGCCCCTGCCGCCGAAAAGCAAGCAGTCCCCGCTTCGTCGAAACCAACGCATCATTCTCCGCGTCTCGCTGTAGCTCCGATTGTTGCAAAGAATTTCATCAAAAACAGAACTGGGCAACGCTTCCGTCGAGATGATCGCACTCCGGAACGGTATGATCGTCTTACGGACATTACTGGTAGCGGTCGTGATGTCGGAATAGGCATTCGTTGCGATCAGAATCTGTTTGCAGCTAATCGATCCGGTTTTGGTACAAACGAGTTTTGTCGAACCGTGTTTCACAATGCGAAGAGCGGGGCTATTCTCATAAATGAGGCCTCCGGTCAGAAGCACGGCATTGGCCAAACCCCGACAGTAACCAAGAGGATGAATGGTGCCAGCGTGAGAGTTCAAAACTCCTCCGTAAAAGCGCGTACTTCCGGTCTCTGTCGCAACTTCACTAGCTCCAAGCACTGCGATGCTCATATCGCCGAACATGTCCCTGATCGTCTTCGCTTCTTTCACCAGCGCCGCGAATGCGGTCTCGTTAAGCGCACAGCGAATGTTCCCGGTTTTCGTCAGTTTCGCTTCCCGGATCTGAAACCGCTCGACATAGCTTTCAACGCAATCCATCGCTTCGTGACCGAGCACGTTCATGCGTTGAGCGATTTGCCGACCGTGAGTTTGCGCCATGGCGCTTAGCGATACACGATACTTCGTCGATACCACGCCGCCGTTTCTTCCAGAGGCGCCGAAGCCGACTTCTTCGGCTTCGAGAACAACTGGTTTCAAACCAAGTTCAATTGCTCTTATGGCTGCAGATAGGCCGGTATACCCACCTCCGATGATGACGACATCGGCGGAAATGTCGTCCTCCAATGCCTTGCAATTCAGAGGTGGCGTTGCGGTCTCGCGCCACAAAGATCGAGGCAGATTGAGTTTTCGCATCTGGAAAATACCTGAGATTACCTACAAGTTATTTTCTCTCGCTTTCGACAACATCGGCGAGTTCTCGCAAGGTCGAAAAATGGAAATCCGGCACCGTGACTTCTTTGGGAACGGGTGTTCCACCGAAGCCCTTGAGGCCCTTGCGACGCTCGATCCAGCAGACCTTGTATCCGAGCTCCTTAGCGACGCCAATATCATGATACTGGCTCTGGGCCACATGCAGGATCTCATCTTGCTTGAAGCCGAACGCCGATTGGCGTCCAAGATTGTAGGAAAAGAAGCGCGGATCTGGTTTGGGATACTGGGCATCGTCAGCCGTGACGCTGTCGTGAAAGGGATTGCCGAGCTTGTTCGAGTTAGCACTGAAGCCAACGCGATCATAGTTGGTCATGGCAACCAGTCTGAAATGCCTGCGCAGTCGTCTGAGCGCTTCAGCGGAATCCTCAAATGCGGGGAAGTCAAAGAAGTGGCTATGGAATTTATCACCCGCGGCGCTGTCGTCCGTCAGTCCAATTTCCTTCGCAGCGTAGAGATAAACGCTGCGCATGACCTCACTTGCGCGACCTGGAAATTTCTCTCTTGCTTTCAGATAGGGCTGGAAAATCTGATCATCAGTCAGCGTCTTCGCAGCCTCTCCGCCTGCGGCACGGAAACCGTCCAGAATACCTTTTTCGAAGTCGATACAGGTTCCGACAATATCAAAAGTCAGAACTTTAAAGTTTTCGAAAGCCATGAAGATTTCCTTTCCCGTTCCGAGCAAAAGCGAATTGTCTGGCTAGTTTGGGATACCCGGGACAAATCCATCAATACCAATTATAATCATCTCTGGGGTTACATTTTGTAATGTCACATATTCGGCGGCTCCTTCCCTCGCTCAATGCCCTTGTTGCTTTCGAAGCAGCGGTTCGGTGCGGTACGTTTGCAAATGCGGCACGAGAACTTGGAGTTACAAGTCCCGCAGTCAGCCGCACCATCGGGCGGCTGGAGCTTCATATCGGAATGCAGCTTTTCAAGCGTACGCCAACGGGAGCAGAATTAACGGAACATGGCGGCGAGCTTTTTGCAGAAGTCTCGAAAAGTTTTTCAAATATTGAACGCGTTTTAAGTGGATTAACGCAAAACACGCAAACGAAGCGACGAACGGTGCGAATATCAGTCTCGGGAGCGTTCGCTACGCATTGGTTTATGCCGCGTATGAACGAATTTCAGGAATTGTTTCCAGATGTAGACATCCAGTGGCAATTGATCATAGGGCCGCTTGATTGTCCCGTTAACGATGCCGATATTGCGATGCGGTTCGACCCGAAAGAGGATGACCGGCATCGAATTTACCCGCTTATGCCAGAGCTTCTGTTGCCTGTGCGATCTCCTGCTTTCGACTTCAATTCGATACCGTCCCAGGCGGGGTTGAATCAGGTGATTACGCTTAGTGGGTCGCAGTTCAGATGGGCTGATTTGTATTCCGTTGACGCGCTGAAAGAGATAGCCCGGGAACTTCAGTTCTCGGATTACAATGTGGTCGTACAGGCTGCACTCATGGGGCAGGGCAACGCTATCGGCTGGTTAAGTGTGGTGTCGACGCTGCTGGCCAATGGCTCCCTCGTTCCATCGCATCCTGTTGTTATCTCAACAGGCAGACGCTGCGATCTGGTGACTTCGAAGAAACCGGATGAATGGTTCATTCGCGATATTTGCGAATGGGTTGTCGATGAATATAGGCGGGATGTGAGAGAGATTAACAAGGCATATGAAGGACTGATCTGCGAATTTTGACGTTCGTACGTAGTGATGACAAAAATAGCCTTTTGGTTTTAATTGATTCAGACGATCCGGTTTTGCGGTCGGGACCGGGTTATCGCGCGAAACCAACCAGCTTGCGCGAGAAGCCTGCGAATTCTTTGAGTTAACCGGGTGCTACGCTCGCCAGATGATCCGGGAAAAGATCGAGAGAATCTCTAATGGATGGCGAGAGCCGCTCCGACAAGAAGGTGTCGTCGGTGCGCTGCTTCGTGACTATGAACCGGCTTTTGCCAATGACCAAATAAATATCGCTCTCCAGATGTAAATCGCCATATATGGCATGAAATGTCTTTGAACCTATCAGATATGATTAATTAAAGAATTTTGATGCGCGATTATGGGAGTGCCAATGTTTGTGTTCGCGTGACAGGAATGGATCGGAAGGTGATCACGCCATAAGGACGAGGAAACGCTAGAGGATGTCCCTTTCACGGAAACGAGCAAATGACTTCAAGGAGCAGTTGAGGATCTTGCTGCATGACTTGAAAAGCATCACATGGGACGCAGACGCGGTCATCAACTTGATCTTCGTGTCGCGTGTTGAGATTCTGACTGGTTAACAGGTCCATTCCTATGGACAATCACCGTGTCTTTATCGCCTGACCCATCGACTATGATGCTGCGTGTGCCCGATCGCCGGTTTCGGATTTCATTTGAGGCTCCAGGGAATGCTGAAGTCATTCGGATTAAACGCGGTAACTCAACACGCTTTTGTATCCTCCTCGGGTACAGCGTCGAACCGTATCTCATCTTTCAGCCAACTGATGAAATCCAGCACTAGCGGCTTTTTCGCAGTGTCCGGAGATATTAGTGCATAATATGCGAAACCGGTCGGCCAGGGACGATCGAGCGCAAGAGCGAGACGACCGGATGCGATTTCTTCTGCCGCATAAATGTCTCGCACCAGAGCGAGCCCCTGTCCGGCAATCGCTGCGCGAATGAGAAGATAATCGTCCCCAAAAGCAGGCCCGCGTTCCGCGCGTGGATCGTGTTCCACTCCGACAGCCTTTAACCATAAATGCCAGTCGGACCTGTCCGAATCCTGAAGGAGTGGCCATGAAAGGCAGTCGACCGGCTCTTTTATAGGTTTCCCTGCGGCGAGTAACGTCGGACTTGCTACCGGCAACAAGACAGGTGCCATCAGAAGTTCGGCTATAAGGCCTGGATAATCACCAAGGCCGTGCCTTATGGCGATATCCACACGATCACGCCTCAGATCCACAAGGCTGGACGTAGCCTCAACGCGCACTTCTACGTCAGGCCGATTGTCGGTGAAGCGACCGAGGCGCGGCACGAGCCATGATGCGGCGAAGGAAGGAACCGTGCTGATGATCAGCGTTGGTCGCGCGTTAATCGCCTCCAGCGTGTCCAGGCTTTTCCCGATCTGGTCGAATGCGATCAGTAAGTCGGGATGAACTCTTGCTCCCGCTTCGGTCAAGCGAACGCCGTATCGCGTGCGCGTAAACAGCTCGACGCCGAGACGGTCCTCCAACTGCCGAATTTGCTGGCTGACTGCACCCGGGGTGACGCCCATGGCTTCGGCCGCACGCTTGATACTGCAATGTCGTCCAGTTTCTACAAAGGCACGGAGAGCCAGGAGTGGAAGAACGGGATTCATAATATAGGCCATCTAAACTTTAAAAGCAGATCGTATCGTTTTCGACCGCTAAAAACATCGACTAATGATGTATGTGGAACTTTCACAATAGTTTAGCAAGACTATTTTCTGTGGTGAGAAATTTTGATGCTTTCCAACTGCCCCGAATATAACAGCAACCGGCGCTCTCCGTTTGGTCGTGTACCTGTCCGCATAGTCATAACCGAGGGAATTGTTCGATGATCGACCTCTATACGGATTCTTCCCCTAATGGCTTCAAGATAACCATTGCGCTGGAAGAGCTGGTGCTGCCCTATCATCTGCATCATGTCCGCATTGAGGAAGGCGAACACCACCAGCCAGCTTTCCTCGCACTCAATCCACATGGCCGTATACCAGTCATAGTAGACCGGAAGACCGGTATCACCATGTTCGAGTCTGCAGCAATCTTACTCTACCTTGCAGAAAAAACCGGTCAGTTGCTCCCGAAGGAATCTGCTGCGCGATGGGAAGCGATTAAATGGCTGATTTTCCATGCATCAAGTATGGGGCCGATCCTCGGTCAGCGTGTCTATTTCGAAATGTTTGCTGAACAGAGGAACGCGGTTGCCATCGATCGCTATCGCCGGCTGACGGAGGAGGCATTCAAGGTAGTCGACGCGCGATTGGCATTCTCCCCATGGCTTGCAGGTGCAGACTACTCTATCGCCGATATTGCCACTTTCGGATGGACCCATATCGCGTCGATTTGTGATTTTCCGTTTGGCCATCACAAAAATCTCGCTCGCTGGCACGAATGTGTCGCCAACCGGCCCGCTGTCCAGCGCGGTATTTCACTCCCCGCTCCGGCGAATGGTCCATGATCCCAGTTGTGCAGGAGAACGAAATCATGAATGTAGTGAACCAATCCGGCGTACCGGTTAATACCATAGAAGGGGCCTCAGCGGACGCCTTTGCCAGCCATCCCGGTTATCGGCGCATGTTTGCTCCCGATCGGCTCACGGTTGGTATTTTCCTGCCGTTACGTTTCTGGCAGGGCGATATGCGAGTGTTGGAAGCACAGGGAGATCTTGTAAGCCATATAGACAAACAAGGTTTTGCAGCGGTGTGGGTGCGTGATGTACCATTGTTTGACCCAGATTTTGGCGATGCAGGACAACTCTTCGATCCATTTACCTATCTCGCCTGGCTTGCGGCACGGACCAAACAAATTGCACTTGTAACAGGCAGTGCGGTTTTTACCCTGCGCCATCCAGTAGACCTGGCCAAGATGGCGACGACGATTGATCAACTTTCTGGTGGTCGCCTCGTAATGGGAATTGCTTCCGGCGACAGGCCGGTCGAGTTCCCGGCTTACGGTATTGATATGGAAAGCCGTGGTTCCCGGTTCGCGGATACCGTTGCGTTTTTCAGAAGGCTCATCGCGCCGGGTCGCCCTTCAATCAATTCGCAACTCGGTAAAGTCTCAGGCGTGGATTTCCTTCCGAAGCCGGCGACGCCTCGCATACCGCTTATCGTGACCGGTTCAAGCCGCCAGTCGCTCGAATGGATCGCATCTCATGCAGATGGCTGGCTCACCTATCCCGGCCTGACTCACAACAGCGCGGGGCCGCGCCGTCTCGCCGAAAAAGTGGCTGCATGGCGGGCCCTCCTTCCTGATGGCGATTTTCGACCCCACATGACCAATGAATGGATCGATCTTGTGGATGATCCGTCCTATCCGCGCACTGCGGTGCAAGGAGGGTTCGTCCTTAAAACAGGGCGCAACGGGCTAATTGACCTACTCGAGGAATGGAATGCCGCTGGCGTTAATCATGCAGCGCTAGGCATTCAGTTCTCGGCTCGCCCGGCCCGCGAAATTATACAGGAACTCGCAGAAGAGGTACTGCCATTATTTCCCTCCCTCGATGGACCGCCGCCACTGCCTGCTAACTGGTAAAGCTCACACGACCATAGCAATTGCGAACAGGAGTGTTGTCTGCTGTAAATTCAGTCGCAAGTGAAGGCGGTGCCGTCAATGCCTGTGTAGCGCTCGTCCGGTGGGGAAGCTTGCCAACTCTTGCATTTGCTTCGCCGCGGACGTCCCTTTTGAATGTTTATTCGAAAACGAAACGACGTTCCGCGATCTGGCGATACCTGCCGGCCAGTGTGGCTCATGCGCTTTGGGAACGCCGATATTCAGCCTGATTGATACTTGCATCCCTCGAAAGCAAAGCCACCTGCAAGCACTGCTCTCGTGTTCTGCCCCTTCGCTTCTCTCCGCTGCGCGCGCTCGTTGATTCAAATGTTGCCGATCGGCTCACCAGGCAAGCAAAGGATTTCATGGAGCGCGTCAATGTCGGCCTCGTCTGTCTGGCCGTTGGTAATGCAGATTCGGACCGTCGGCTTTCTTTCGATTGAAGCAAGAGAGACCCAGGCCCCTCCATGTGTCTGCGTTCGTGCGACAATGTCTGCGGGCGAACCCAGATCTGGTGGGGGTATAACATTAAGAATAGCCATCGGAGAGTCATTAGCTATCGTCCAGCCACTGGCCTGTAGCGAAATTCGAAGACGATCGATCAGGGCCACAGCCCGCTCAACGTGGCGGGCATAGCCTGACCAGGCCGTGACGGCGAGATTCATAAATAGTCTTATACCGATAAAACGACGTGACCACAGAGCAGAAGTGACATAGGGATCCCGGGTAGTATCGTTGGAAGGCATGTAGTCGGCGCTCACCCGAAATACCTCTGACAAGATTTTAGGCGTACGACACAGGAAGATGCCAGCACCCATGGTGGTCGCAAACCACTTGTGTGCGTCAACAGTGACAGAGTCGGCACGCTCCATGCCTTCTAAAGCCAGTCTTAGTTCTGCCGAGGCGACAAGTGCGCCGCCCCACGCGGCGTCGACATGATGCCAGATCCCACGTTGTGCCGCGATTTCACCAACTTCGATCATGGGATCGATCATCCCCGCATTGGTCGTGCCCGCGGTTGATGCGACGAAAACCGGAATCGCTCCTTCGTTGAGATCCGCATCGATGGCGTCTTGCAATGCCGATGGACACATTCGACCGGTGCCATCAGTTTCGACAAGCCGCACTGCTCGTCGGCCAATTCCGAGCCGATGAGCGATCTTGAGCCACGCCAGGTGGCTTTCCCGAGAAACATAAAGGGCCGGTTCCCCGGTCAAAGATCGTGCGCCTTCCGTTGCAAAACGTGGATCTGCACGTGTCAGTGCGCAAAGAACTGCAGTCTCATTGGCCTCGGATCCGCCGGAGGTGAAGTGTCCACCTGCGCCGTCTGCAAACCCGATGCGTCGTGCGAGCGCAGTCACGGTATGAGCCTCTATGTCTACGGGTGCCGGTGCGTGTGACCAAACCGCAAGCTGGGGATTGAATGCGGCTGCAATGCGATCGCCCCACTCCGAAGCATAGCTTGGTGCTGGATTGAAGAGGCCGAAATAGCGAGGATGCGTCATTGGAACACTACCGAAGGCAGTTGCGTCCGAAACGAACTCACCTACAGCTTGAAGACTCCTGGGCTCGGAGAAATCAAAACCCGCCAAATCCCGAATGAATTGATCGTAGTTGATGGTAACAGAAGCCGGGCCGCTTTTAACGCGGCTAAGGCGGTCTGAGATTATCGCCGTCAGTTGCTGGTCTTCGCTTGATCGAGCTTCCGTGTCTTTGAACATTGAATTCGCGCTCCTTCACTTCGTGAATGAGACATCGCCTGGAGACCCACCCGTGCGGGAAGGCTGAGCGCTTGTCGTGTCAGACTTTTTTAATCTTGATGAGACGCAGCCTATCACGCTCAACGAATCCGCAAATCGAGATTTTCTGTCACAAGGGTTCAAGACAGCTAAACTTTAAGGCGTGAAAAACATTGCCGGCGCGTTCCTGGCGTTCAGGTATGATGCCCAGCCGCTACAGGTTCGTCCTCGATCATTTTCGTACCTGGAATTCTGCCTTGTTCCTGCCTGTTCGGGACATGCTGAACGTATTTAACAGACGCTGGTCCGGCCCGGTAAAGCCAGGGATGTTAATCTCCTCGACCATGTTTCTGCGCTCTGTTCAACGCAGAGGCATGCGGGTTTCGTACACAGATTCTGAATGAGCATGCTTGCCGGGTAGTTCGTGCATTTGACCCGTTTGCCAATTCAGACAAGACACCGTGGGTTCGTTGCATCGGGCGCTGCGCGAGATCGTCTCGGCGAAATTGCCGAGTTCTATGTGGCAATGCTCCACGCAATAGGTACGGCGCTTTGTTATTGACACTCAAAAAAGCCGGGATCCTAATAAACGACCGGTCAGCTTTCGGGGCGTGCTCTGGAGGCAATTCTCGCGAAGGAGAAAAAAATGGAACAGACCGAAGGTCCACTTGAGCCGAACGCGATGTCGCCCCGCAAAGCAGTTGCCTATGCGATCGGCTTGCCGCTTTCGTTGATTGGATTGATCTTCCTCCCTGCCGGGACAATCGCTTGGCCGCCGGGGTGGATTTTCCTTGCAGTTCTGGTTTTTGGTTTCGGCACATCTGCCCTCGTACTCGCCCGGGTCAATCCTGTAATTTACCGGGCCCGAAGCCGGTTCCAGCCGGGCACGAAAAGCTGGGACAAGGCGTTGCTCGCTGTCATTTTGCCGGCGATGGTCGTGGTCATGCCGGTTGCGGCGTTCGATGCCGGACGGTTCCACTGGTCGGCCATCCCGTTCTGGATGACGATAGCGGGCTATATCGCATTGCTGGCGGGGATCGGGATAACCGCGTGGGCGCAGTCGGTTAATCCATTCTTCGAGCCCGGCGTTCGAATCCAGTCCGAACGACATCAGTGCGTAATCGATGCTGGTCCCTACCAGTTGGTGCGTCATCCCGGCTACGTTGCAGCTCTAATGTTGTTCTTTGGTATGGCTCTCGCACTAGGTTCGTTGTGGGCACTTATTCCCGCTGCGCTGGCTGGGTCAGTACTTGTCTTGCGCACATTGTGGGAAGATCAGCTTTTGATGCTTGAGCTGCCGGGATATGACGAGTATTCCCGTCGGGTACGCTGGAGACTGCTTCCTGGCATCTGGTAAATGCAAGAAAGTAAAGCCTTGACACTCTGTCATGAGCCCGAGGGCGGTTCAGAACGCTTCATACATTGCACACTCGGTGCTCTTTCCGGGTCCCGGGGCAAGCCAGTGTCGCGCCACAGAACGATACGGACCCATTCCATTATCGCAGGTAGGGAAATGGCACGCCTTGGCGATGAAAGCCACGCGGGAAAGCATGGGTATGTATGAACTGGCAATCATTGACTAACTAGAAGTTTTTCCGGAATCGTCGATGGTGACGTAGTTCTGGTTGTAATATATGAGGGGTGTCCCGCCCGTAGTGACGATTTTGATTGCACGAGCGATGACGATGGCGTGGGTGTGACGCGGGATGATCTCTTCAACTTGGCAATCGATGGACGCAAGCGCACCTTCCAATGCTATGCCGCTTCCCAGTGTATACCAATCGGCGCCTTCATAGCGTGTTGCACCCCTCTCGCCATTTCGCCCTGCGAAACGGTCGGCTACGACCTGCTGTTCGCTTGAAAGAATGTTGAGGCAAAAGCGGCATTCGGCATTGATTGTTGGCCAGACTGATGCCGTCAGATTGATATTGACAATGATTGTCGGTGGCTCGACTGAAAGTACGGTCGCAGATGTCACGGTTGCGCCTGTTCTGGCGTCGCCGGTACCTGCTGTCAGTACGCTGATGCCAGCAGCAAGCTGTCGCATCGCGGCTTTCAATTCATCCGCCGTGGCTGTGCCGGGGATTAAATCGAGCTCCGCAGAATTCAGTCTGTTGGAAAATGCCATCAATCATGCCAACCGGAAGCCTTGTAAGCGCTTCCGGCCTTTTGTCTGGGGGATATGAATGGTGTAGCCCCACCGTATTGTGGGAGAATGGCAATGGGGCTAACGTCTTTAAGTATGCTTTATTTCGGGCCGAGCAATATTGAGATGATCACGCAATGTCGAGCCCGTATACTCGGTGCGGAACAATCCACGCTCCTGAAGAATCGGCACCACTTGTCTGGTGAAGTCTTCAAGACCACCAGGGAAATAAGATGGCATCACGTTGAAACCATCAGCAGCTTTGCCCTCAAACCATTCCTGCATCCGGTTGGCAATCTGCTCAGCTGTGCCAAGAACAATGTGGTGTCCACGGCCAGCAGCGACGCGAAGCGCCAGATCACGGATTGTGAGATTTTCGCGATGCGCCAGATCACGCAGAAGTTCTGCGCGGCTGCGAAGCTGATCGGAAACAGGCAGATCGGGGAGCGGACCGTCAAGATCGTAAGCGGCAAGGCTATGGCCGATACGCTCCTCAAGAAGTGGCATGGCGCTCTTGATGTCTGTCCAGCGGTTGAGTTCCTTGAGTTTCTCCGCGGCATCTTCAAAACTGTCACCGGTAATCGGCATGAATCCCGGCATCACTGCGACGCTGTCCGGATTGCGACCGGCCTTGACCACACGTCCTTTCAGGCTTGCATAGAAGGATTGTGCTTCGGCAAGGCTTTGCTGGGCAGTAAACACAATATCCGCGATACGCGCTGCGAGTTCCTGACCCGGGCCGGACGAGCCTGCCTGAATGAGAACCGGATGACCCTGCGGCGAACGTGGAATGTTGAGCGGACCCTGAACCGAATAATACTTGCCCGCATGGTTGAGCACATGGACCTTGTTAGGATCGGCATAGATGCCGTTTTCCTTGTCTTTTGGAAACGCGTCGTCATCCCAGCTATCCCAAAGACCACGCACGACATCCACGAATTCCTCGGCAACCGCATAACGCTCATCATGTTCAGGATGGCTTTTGGAGAAATTTTTGGCGGTGCGAGCATAGGAGGTGGTGACTACGTTCCAGGCGGCGCGACCATGGCTTAGATGGTCGATAGACGCGAATGCGCGTGCTGTATGATAGGGTTCTCCATAGGTGGTTGAAGCAGTGGCGGCTAAACCGATCTTGTCTGTGACCATGGCAAGTGAGGCTAGCAAGGTCAGCGGTTCAAAACGCGCAACCATCGATGGATGAGCATCTATGCCACTGGTCAGACCGTCGGCCAGAAACACCATGTCGAATTTTGCGTCTTCAGCCTGTTTTACCACGCGACGCAGCAGATCGAAATTTTCGCTGCCCGCTTCCGCGTCCGGGTGTCGCCAGCCTGAAACATGGTGGCCTGCGCCTTGCAGGAAGAGGCCGAGATGCATCTGTTTCTTGGTCATGTTCTTTACTCCGGGGATTGGTTGAGCCACGAGATGAGTGCCTGCAAGTCGTCCGCCGTGGTCATGGATTGCACGTGGTTCGGTATGCCTGCAAAGCGCTGATTGTTCTTCGTTGCGTCTTTGAACTTGTCGGTCGGATCGCTGATGCCCGGCAGACCATCGACGCGTTGCGAAAGCGTCGATCCGTCCTTGAGCGTTACATCGATGATAATGAAGCGAGTTTTCGGATCGGGTGAAAGCCGCGGGGCATTTTCGTCATGGCGTCGCGTCACCTTCGCTGCGAGTTGCGCCAGATCAACATCGACCGGACGCTCATCAAAATGAGCAATCGCCAGCTTTCCGTCGCGCAATGCAGCTGCAAAAATATACTCGGGGCTGAATCGTGCATCGATGCCCGTTACGGGCCTGGTCGTTACCAGCGCGGCATCACCGCCAGGCGGGAAAGTGATGGAAACCGCTGCGATCTGATGAGGTTGCAAATCATTCTCATTGCGCAGTAACAGAGCGCCAACGCCAACCGGATGGGCGGCTGTGCAACAAGGGAACGCCTTGAGTGTCAAGCCGGGCACGATGATTTGCCACGGTTTGCCCCAGCCTTGCATAACGCGCGATACGTCTTCAGCGCCAAAGGCAAAGGCTTTGAAAAAGCCGTTTGCATTATCGATGAAATCGGGCGCTCCAAGGAAACCGGCTTCTGCCAGTCGGGCAGCCGTGAGACCTGCGCGCGCGGCCAATCCCGCATGAAGTGGTTTCGCGTCAAAGCCGAACTGCAAGCGAAGACCTGCCGATTGCGTGGCGGCAAGGCCAAGCGCAATCGCAGTGGTTGATACATCGAATTCCAGGAGATGCGCGATTGCTGCTGCAGCCCCTATAGTGCCGAGTGTTGCGGTTGCATGAAAGCCGGCTTCATAATGTTTGGTGCCCATAGCGAGACCGAGCCGCGCCATGGTTTCAAGCCCGACAATATAAGCCGAGATGAGAGCATCCGCTCTGACCTTACCTTCAGCGGCAACTGACAGAAGGGCCGGGATGATAGCAATTGTCGGGTGTCCGCGCACGCTTCCATGCACATCGTCATAGTCAAGCACATGTGCTGCATGACCATTGATCAGTGCTGCCGTGAAAGGATCGACGGTCCCGCTTTGACCAATCAGTGCGACACTCCCGCTGGCACTGAGAGCTTTCGTGACGAGACGCGTACTGCGATCATTCGCACCACCAAGTGCGCAGGCGAGAAAATCAACGATTGCCGTTCGGGCGATAGCGACTGCCTCTTGCGATGGCTTGGAACGAACGATAGCGCAGCTCAAAGTGTCTGTTACATGATCGATCATGTCAGATCCCTTCGCCGCCTTCATTGGCGCGGCTGGCATTGCCACCAAGGCCGTTGACGAAGGCACCAATGCGCGGGTTCGTGGACCTGTAGAAAAGCTGTTCCGGTGTGCCTTGCTCGATGATGCGACCGTTTTCAGTGAACACGATGGTATCGCTGATTTCTTCGGCAAAGCGCATTTCGTGGGTTACGAGAATGCTGGTCATACCTTCATTGACGAGGTCCCGAATGACCGACAGCACTTCGCCGACGGTTTCCGGATCAAGCGCGGAGGTGACTTCATCGAACAAAACCAGTTCCGGACGCATGGCGAGCGCGCGGGCAATGGCGACGCGCTGCTGCTGACCGCCCGAAAGTTCACCAGGATAGGCATCGGTCTTATGTCCCAGACGAACCTTTTCCAAAAGCGCTTTTCCATGACGTTCGGCTTCGGCCTTTGACGTGCGCAGGATTTTGACCGGCGCAATGGTGATGTTTTCGAGAGCGGTCAGATGCGGAAACAGGTTGAACTGCTGAAACACAATGCCGATACGTTTGCGCAGCGTGATGCGCTCGGCTTCGTTTTTCAGCTCGTCAACGCGGGTCGAACCCACGGTGATCTTACCTGATTGCGGGATCAGAAGGCCGTTGATGCAGCGCAGGATTGTTGATTTACCTGATCCGGATGGACCGATGATCGAGACTGCATCGCCTTTGTTGATCTTGAGATCGATGCCTTTAAGCACTTCATTCTGTCCGAAAGACAGATGAACGTTTTCCAGTTCGACCAGTGTAGTTTTGTTGGTGTCGCTCATGTGGATTTCAGATCCTTGTCAGCGGGTGGAGAGCCGCTTTTCGAGCCGCTGTGTGAAGCGCGAAACGGGATAGCAGAAGAGAAAGAAGGCCATCAGCACGGTGAGATAGATGATGACGGTGAAGTCATTGCGCTGGACGGCAGTACTTGCATCGGTCGCCGAATGTAGCAACTCATGCACGCCTACAAGCGAGGCCAATGCCGTACCCATGGTAATTGACGTATAGAGGTTCATCCAGGGTGGCAGCGAACGCTTGACGCATTGCGGCAGGATGATCCAGCGCAGCGATTGCAAGCGCGAAAAGCCGAGGCCCTGTGCTGCCTCCCACTGGGCGGTCGGGATCGACTGAATGGAACCGCGGGTGATTTCCGCGATATGTGCGCTTGCCGGAATCGCAAGGCCGACGACCGCTTTGATCCAGTCCGGAAAGGCAACGTAATTGCCGAAGATCACCAACTCGAATGGGAAAATATAGGTCGCAGCAAAGATCAGCACGAGATGCGGTGCATTGCGGAAAATCTGCACATAAGTCACAGCCGGTACGCGAATGATCCTGTAGGGTGCCAGTTCCATGGTTCCGAGCAACACGCCAGCAAAGGTGCCAAGCGTGATCGCAAAAACGCTGATCAGCACATTCATGGCGAAGCCTCTGCCAAGATAGGGCAGCCATTCGAGCCAAATCGTGCCAAGCGACGGATCAAGATAGAACCAGAGCGCAGTGGCCAGAATGATAGTCGTGAATGTGAGGGTTGTAGGCGATGGACAGATAGCCGGCTTTTGTTCGATAGCGATATTCATTGGCCATATCCCGGAATTGAAAGGCGCTTCTCGAACCAGTAGCCAATGCGTGCCACCACGAGGTTGATAATGCTGAAGAACAGAAGAATGACCAGCATCAGCTCGACAACATTATCGCGCTGTGTCCAGATCAGAATCGAAGCATAGGTAATCTCGCCCACGGCAATGGCCGAGCCAACGGTGGTGAGCTTCACCAGATTAACGAGATTATTGACCACGGCAGGGAGTGCGGTGCGGATTGCCAGCGGCAGTTCGACATAAGCAAGCACTTGAAATGAATTGAAACCAATAGCACGTGCAGCTTCGATCGTCGTATCGGGAACAGCTTCGATGCCGCCGCGCAGGGCCTCGGCGTGAAGTGCTGCAATATGCAACCCGGTGATCGCGACCAGCCAGAAGAACGGCGTGAGCGGGTTGTTCTGTGCGCCGCCGATGGCATTGGAAATCAGCATGTTCAACACGAGAAATCCACACATCAGCTGCACCAGTGTTGGCGTATTGCGGGTGAGTTCGACATAGCCGCGCACTGGGACAGCCAGCCAGCGTTTGCCCGATGTCAGTGCCCCCGCAAACAAAACGCCGAAAACCAGGCTCAGAGGGACGGTGATCACGACCAGCTTAAGTGTCGTGATCATGCCATTGAGCCACATTTCAAGCTCATAGCCACTATTGAGAAATTCATAGTTGAGGCCGATTGCGCTGGTGAGCTCAATGAAGCGCGAAATCAGGGCTTCTTTCATTGAAACGATCCGCTTGCGTTTCGAAAACGCTTTGAAATTGCGGGCAGATGAGCGCCCGCAAATATTCTGACAGGATAGAGCTTTGAGACTTACTGGGCCTTGAGCCTGTTGTGCTCTTCTTCGAGATAACCCAGGTTCGGCAGACGGTTGGCTCTGGCAATCTCGATCATCTTGCCCGATGCGTGCAAATCGCGGACGATTTTATCGAGAGCGGCTTCAGTTTCGTTCTCGTCCTTTTTCAGCCAGATGACGGAATCGGAGGGGATCAGATCGGTCGGGATCAGAATGCCGTAATCTTTCCATTCGTCAGCGCGGTCCTGGAGCATCAGGCCCAGCGTGCCGCTGACGTGAACCGAAACGTCGCAATTGCCTCCCTTGAGCGCCAGCAACGATTCAGGCTGACTGGGCAGCGCCTTGACGTTTGCGCCATATTCTTCAATCAGGGGCTGAGTATAATTCGAGCCCTGCGAAACGCAGGCGATCTTGCCCTTGAGATCTTTCCAGTCTTTGATGCCGCTTTCTTTTCGGCCAATCGCCGCGCCGCCCATACGGTCATAAGGCGTTTTCACATAGCCGAGCGACTTGGCGCGTTCTTCAGTATACTGCATGTTGGCAATCAGAATATCGACCTTGCCCTGTTGAAGGAACTGTACGCGGTTCGGCGGTGTAACGGTCTGTGTCGCGAGTTCCACGCCAAGGCCCTTTGCCAGTTCATTGGCGATGTCGATGTTAAGGCCCTTCTGTTCCTGCGTCTTGGGGTCAATATAGCCAAATGGCGCGCCTGAGAGGATGACGCCGACCGTCAGTTTCCCTTTGGCTTTGATACGATCCAGAGTTGCGTCTGCATGGGCTGCCCCCGACGTAGCAATGGCAATGAGAGAGCCGGCAATGAGGGTCCTGGTGAGATTTTTGACGCTGGGGATCATGTGGGAATTCCTTCGAGTAAGCTGACGCGAACTTACAGGAATGAGAACCCTTTTTACGACGAACAGAATTCCATTGCAGGGAACGAGGTTAGAATATTGTTCCACTACTACAGAAATCTGCCATGAACGTCCCTCGTAGCTGCAACCAGGTCGTCCGCTGGTGGAAATGGGATTCTAGCGGTTGAAAATTTCGTATGGGGACAGGGCGCTTGAACGACTATCACGTGCACGCGAAATTGTTGACTATGCAATGCGGCGCAGACGTATTATCGATTTCTCCTGAGGGGCTTAATGGTCCGGAAATCGCCTGACTAAGACGACGTCATTGCCTGTCGATAGTCCATTAATTCTTGGACAAGTCGGTTCTGAAACGTATACGGTTGTATTTGTTGCGGTTGGATCGCGTGCGGCGCAAATACCGACAATCTGAAATATTATAATTAATGCATAAACTTAAAGAGCCTCATTTAACCCGGTTCGGAGTAGGCCATAATACACGTTTTTCTGAATGGCGATCTTGAATTCAAATTCCAGACACTCGGAATTACTTTGGTTTTCTGTACTGGCGCTCGGCGGAGCAAAATTGAGGACTGGCTTAACCCCTGGATGAATTCATCATCGTTGCGAAGCTGCCAGTGTAACTGCGCCGACATCCAAACGCCCATCAATCCCGTTCGGAACTTTGCGACACAGCGCGTCGTCTCGAGTAGAAGGTATGGAATTGCTCAGGAGGCAGAGCCTTGGAATAAAACCAGCCCTGCCCAAACTGGACGCCGGCTTCCTTGAGGTAGGCCTGCTGGTCAGCGGTCTCCACGCCTTCAGCGATCACGGCGAGTGTCAATCCATGCGCCATACTTATTATATGTGGAGTGACGACGCTCGTGGCAACACCGCGGTCGATAACATCAACAAACGATTTGTCAATTTTGAGCGCATCAAGCGGCAGTCCCTCCAGCAACGACAAGCTGGAGTATCCGGTGCCGAAATCATCGATAGCGACCCGGAAACCAGCAGAACGGGCAGCTTCAATGGTCTGCCGGGCAATCGGAGCATTCATAAAGCCACGCTCTGTTACTTCCAACCATATCTGCGACGGATCAATCCCGGCTTTTTCAACGGCAGCATGAAGTTCTGGTAAAAAACCTTGCTTCTCAATATCGCTGGCCGGGATGTTGATCGAGATATGCAGCCCCTTGTCATGACGAAGCAAGGTGGCCATGTCTGCGATGACTGAACTAACTACCAGATCCGTGATCAACGGGATCAATCCATTTGCTTCAGCCAGTGGAATGAATTGGTCGGGCGGAACTGTCTTGCCATTACCCTTTCGCCAACGCGTTAGAGCTTCTGCACCCACACACCGCCCCGTCGCGAGTTCGATGATCGGTTGGTAGTGAACCGTGAGTTCTCGTTTCCGAAGTGCCTTCTCCAGGGTTTTCGCAGGTGAGAGCTGTAATCTGGATATCCAGATGATGATACCTATCAGGGCAAGTGAAATAGCAAGACTGATGGTGAGGATGTAGCGCCTGTCAGTTGTAAGATTTGCCGAGGCTCCCTTGCCATCAATCAGGGCAAAGGCAATCAATCCCGAAACCGGGTACGAGTTCAAAACATACCGGTCACTATGTCCAGAATCTTTTCCTTTCAGGAGTATCTGAATGGTGCCAGTTTCGGTGGGTGCCGAGAGTTCCAGAATTGTCCCTTGATCGGTCGCCATGCCGAATATTACATTGTTCAGTCCAATCAGGTCTGTAAACCGCCCCTTTTCAACGAGTACGCCGTAGTCACCGTAACGTATTCCTATCAAAGGATCGGCCTGAAAGAGCCGGGGACGACGGTTGTGATCGAGCTTGTATCCCAGTCCAAGATCGACCCCGGCGTCATAAACTGGGGTAGGTGGCGTCAGCACGCCAAGGCGCGTGCAGATGATCTTGCCGTTTCGAATATAAGCGACACCTGCGATACCACGTGATTCCGCAGCAACCCGCTCCATCGCCTGCATATGTTCCCGGGAACAGTCCGTCCTTGCTATTGACCGGGCGCGGGCGAGTGCCCGCTTGGCATCGTCTAGTGTTTGTTGAACACGCAGCGCTGTCATACGGGCATAGTCGGCAGCACTTGCCTTTCGACGTTCAAGGGTTCTACTTTTATCGACTTCTGATAGCACAATTAGCGGCAGGATGCTGGCAAGAACCGCCAGGATCACCGCAGTCATAAGTATCACTCTTTTTCTCATTCCGCCTCATTACGGTAAACATAGCCCCACGCTCCCCACCCTTTTGTTAAAATCATCGTCATTGCATTTTGAAAGCAATGGAATTGTGTCTCTTGTTTACTTGACAGGCAAACACTCCCGGTCATGCTGTCAGCATTAGAATATCCGGCTACTGGCGGGCGTCAGTCCTGGTGCAATCCGCTCGTAATCTTCATCATTTCTCCATTCTCGTTGAAATTTCAATGAAAAAGCGCGATGCTGCGAGGATCAATGATCAACTGCACCCGATACTTGGAAACATTGGGAGCGGGGGTTTTGTTGCAAACTATTTGCCAATGATATCGATTGTAGAAATCCGGCCTTCTGGGAACAGATTGACATTGGATGTCCAAAGGTCATCTGTTTCGGTAGTGGGAGCGAATCTGCAAGCTGTGGAACGCTTTCTGCGTAAGGCTTTGACCAGTCAAGGCATGCTAGAGCAGGTCGCCATCGACGGCAGCAGGCCAACTGCATCGCCATCATACCGGGCGATGCAGAGACTTGATCGCGCCAGACTGACGCACAGGAAACTCACCGTGGTTTCATTCCAAACCCATCGCCGCTGCAGGTCATACAGACAGTGTATGATCCAGTATCTTTTTCGATTAGTGCCGGCTGCCCTCCATTTCGTCGGCGACGATACGCAGGTACGATGGGAAATCGCGATGATTATGCAGGAAATCAGCCGGCATGTGCGCCCGTTGCGAGGTTGTTGAAGAATTTCCGCGCACGCCTATGCCGTAGTCTTTGGCCGCACGGGATTGTTCTGTGAACTCCTTGCATCGCATTGAAATGTCAAAAGTCGAAATGGTGTGACGATCCCACCATTCGGCAAGAAACCATCCTCGATGTTATTCATTAGTTCCCTGGCTTAGGGGATGGTCGCTGGCGCTCAGCGTATTTTCCAATACTACTTGCGAGCGCCGCCGCAATTCTGGTGAACAGCGAGCGAAGCCTGGTACCTGTTCCTCCAGCATTATGGCGCGGTCGACCCGGGACATTCACATTAGGCGGAGCGCATCCCGAATTACGGTCTCTGTTCCCACCTTGCCGGATTTGAAGAAGAAAGCGATGCCCTCGCTGCCTTCACTATAACAAAAGCCGGTGCCGATACCGTTATCCGGATGAGCGCGCAATCGTCTCAAACCAAGGCGCGCGATGACGCCACCTGATGTCTCGCCTCCAACGACAATGAGACGATCGACTCCCCGCGCAACAATGGCGACGGCGAGTTCTGACATCAGCAACTCAGCCTTTTCGCTGGAGCCGCGCTTGCCAAGTTCGGACTGGATTTCCTTCACCCGCGCGTCGCTCACTGCCGTCGAGATCAGATAAGGCTGGTGACCGTGATACGGATTGGCCCACGTCATCGCCCGGTCAACCATATCCTCTACGCTCCCGTCTGTCAGGAGATCGAGTGTCAGCACAGGAGAATGGCGGGCAAAATCCGCTATCTGTGCGTCTGCGATGGGACCAACCGTTCCAACGAGTACAGCCGCCGTGCCCCCGGTCGGGGCAGGCGGGTCGACCACGATGGGGGGATTGGGTGCAAAACGATCAAGCCCGAGCTGGATAAGGGTGGCGTCCGAGCTGACAAATGTGGGCTGGCGCGCCGCCAATCGTGCGGCAATTTCCACATCTCCATTGTCACTTGCGTCCACGACGCAGTAGCGGGTTCCCTGTTTTGCCAGGGCATCAAGATGCGTCTGAGCTGCTTCTATTCCCTGTAGCAGAACTGAATGGGGCAACAAACCGATAGGTTGGTGCGTCTGCTTTCCGATAAACCGCACCATATCGGGATCACTCATCGGGGTCGCGGGATCGTAGCGCTTGACCGATTCCGAAACCAGACGACTGCGATAGAAGAGATAACCCTGGTGGACGGTCGCGTTGAACTTCGGAAAACCGGGGCAAAACAGGAGGCTATCCGGCTTGTAGCGCTTGTACAATATGTCGGCGACCGGTCCGATATTCCCCTGTTCGGTCGAATCGAAACTGGCACAGACCTTGTAGACAACCTGGTCACATCCGATAGCATCGAAAGCGGCGGCAGCGTGGTCGGCTTGCCGACACGCTTCAACGGGATCGATCAGCCGTGTTCGTCCGGCCCATATAATGATTGTTTCGCCGCCACAGTCCTTGATCGCATCAATTTCAGTGACCACCATGGCGCGAATGCCCGCCGTTTCATAATAAGCCGCAACCATGAGGGCGCCCGTCATATCGTCGGCAATGATCCCTATCCTGCCTGATCTGTCCATTGGTTCCTCCCGGTTGCCGCATCTTTGCCGATGACAGCCGGCTATCGTTATGGCTGGTCGTCTGGGTAATGATATTGCCGTGTGCCGGAGCGGGTTCAGCGGGGCATGGGTTTACTGCCATAGAAACCGTAGCGCTCCCGGACTTCTGCCAGCTCTCCATCGCTCAACAGAGCCGGTGTGCCGATCTGGCAAGCCAGGATATATTGCCGTGCAAGCGTTTCGAGCTTTTCGGCAAGAAGCCTTGCATGCGGGAGATCCCGTCCCCAAACTACCATGCCGTGGCTTGCCATCAGACAAGCGCGATGGTGCCCCATTGCGCGTACTATTTCATAAGCCAGCGCGTCCGATCCGAACACCCGATATTGCGCACAGGGCACTTCGCTTCCTCCAAAGGATGCTATCATGTAATGGAATGGAGGAAGAGGTTTGCGTAAACAGGAAAGCGCCACGCAGGCATCTGCATGGGAATGGACCACGGCACCTGCCTCAGGGTGCACCCGCATGATCTCCGTATGGATACGCCATTCGCTGGAGGGAATTTTGCCAGCCAGATGCTCGCCTTCAAGGGAGACAAGGCTCATTTCTTGCGGGTCCATTTTCGAGGTCGCACCCGTTGGGGTCACCCAGATATGCTCGCCCTCGCGTACACTTATGTTGCCGCTGCTGCCATGATTGAATCCCTTCTCCTCAAAAGACCGCATCGCGTCGATGATGGATTGCCTGGCCACACGATCTGGATCGCAATTAGGCTGCATTTTAGATACCCCATTTGCTTTTCGCATTATCCCACGCAAAACTGCCAGGCACTGTTGTGCGAAATGTTCTAGTTCCCGGCTGGACCTGATTGCTGGAAACGGTGAAGGACATTTCGGGTTATGGTGGTTGTGAAGTCGCAATGACGTTTCAGCCCCATGACCCATTCACAAAGGCCGGCCGTCACCACTTCGCCTTTGCCCTGCTTCATCGACACCAGCATTCCCGCGCCATGGGAGAGCCGTTTGCGGGCAGATTCATAGCCATCGGCTGCCATTTCGCAAATGCCACGCAGGTCGCTGTCGCGAATGTAGTATCGCTGCCCTTCCCCTTCGATCTCATACTCATAGATGGACGCTGGCGTCATCGCGAGAATTTCAATCTTGTCGGCCGGTACGCCATGTTCGCTGACGGCATATGGCAAGCCGTTCTGCACGGAGTAGTTGAGCCCATCGACTTCGTAGCCGAAGATCTGAGCTTCATGACCGAAAATATCCGCATAGCGTAACTGGGTGTCTTCGAAAGCCCAATGGTCCGGCCGGTAAACAGTCAAGCCGCGGGAGCCGCGCGGCGAGAAACCGCCCCAGCTTCCATACATACCGTTTTCACCATTGACACCGACCGTCGAAGCACCCGGCCAGTTGACCGCTCCGCTCGCCCAGTTGGCGGTGCACAGGTGCTTCTGTTCGGTCTGCATGATCGGGTCCTGGGTCGGCGCTTTTGTCTTCCAGCAAACCTGCGTCTGGCCGTCATTCTCGAGCCGGATCTGCCACAGGAAATTTCCACCGAAGCGAGCCAGATGTCCGCCACGCGAAACGAAGTCCTCGATGGTTTTGCGCATGTCCCATGACCAGTATTCGTCATGGCCTACCGTGACGAGACAGTTGTAGTCATCGAGGATTGATGGATTGTAGTGGAGATCTGTCTGGGTGATGTAATCGATCTGGAAGCCTTCGGCTTCCGCCCATGTTACGAAGTGCCGTTCATATTGCGCATACCCGGCCGAGGAATAATATTGCGAGAAGCCCATCGTATAACCCCATTCCTTGGAGGGGTAACGGGTAGCATCGCCCATATCCTGCCAGGTGGCGTTTGTCACGCGGCCAGCGCCTTTAGGTAGCCAGATCATTCCCTTGGACCAGGGGCGCCGCAGGCTGAGAATGGGGGAGCCTTCGTTCTTGTCAGGCCCCCAGGTTCCAAAATAGTGGTTGGCACCACCCCAGTCGTTATATGCGGTCCACGTGCCGGTGGCAAACATCAGCAGAATACGCCCGGAGCGGGTTTGCCTGGTGGGGCGTACCACGACGAAATGGTGTTGAACGAAACGCTCCCCATCGGGCCGCATGCATGTTGATACGACGCGGTAAAAACCTGATCGGGCATCATCGGGAATTTTCCAGCGATAAAGAACCGGCCAGTCACAACCGTCCATATATGCGGTTTCGGAAGTTTTGGTGAAGCTGCCGGGAAGCTCGAAAGCTTCATCCATCATTTGCGGTTTGTGCCCATCGCGATAAATCTGGATCGACCAGGTCTGGGCGGTGGTGGAACCGTGAAACTCTACGGTTTCGCCCGGATCATAGGACATCTTTTCCGTATAGACGAAGACTTCCGGCAGGGACGGGTCCTCGCGCGGGAACTGGTAACGGTAGTCGGACAGGAAATGTTCGTCTGCATAGCCTTTGCGCACGGCCCAAGGCTTGATTGCATGAGGTCCCATTTCGGGAAACCTGAATTTATCGCCGGACATTGTTGAGGTTCCTCCTTAAATCAAAATGTCGAATGCCGGCGGGAAGTACCCGTCGGTTGATCGGATTCGGTCTTCATTGCGCCGATGGGTCACGTCCTTGACGCCTTGCAACGAGGTTTTGCTGCGATCAACCCGGTTTGAGGCAACCGGATACCAACGGGTTGCCTCTATCGTCGGTCGACTGATCGCTTCCCCGTTCCCTACTTGGCCGAAATAGCCTTGAAAGCGTCCTCTGTTCTGGAGAGCGCGTCATCGATTACTTCATCAGTGTGCGCACAGGAGATGAACATGTTGTGCTTGTGGTGTAGATAGACACCGCGTTTCAAGGCCTCGTAGCAGAAGCGCGCGCCAAGCCGGGCATCGGTATCGCCTGCGAACTGTACCATAGGCATTACAGCCGGGCCGGTTTGAAGCAGTTCGAACCCGTATCTGGTGGCCTGTGCGTCAAGACCGTTGCGAAGGCGTTCGCCCGCATGTTTCATCAGCGCAGGTCCATTGATGCGTCGTAGTTCATTGATGGTTGCAACCGCTGCGGCCATAGATGCGCCACCATACCAGAACGACCCCGTCATATAGGCCTGTCCCGCGGCTTCGCGGAAGCGGTTGCTTCCGGTCACTGCAGCCAGGGCATAGCCGTTTGCGATGGCCTTTGAATAGGCGGCCATATCCGGTTCGACACCTGTGTTGCGCCAGCTCCCTCCAAGATCGATACGGAACCCGCCGCGGACATCATCGAGAATGAGCGCCGCTTCTGCTGCATCGCAAAGAGCCCTGGCCGCCTGTGCGAATTCTTTCGTCGGCGTTTCCTGGGGGATGTTGAGATCGTGTTTGAATGCCGAAACGAGGATTGCCGCCAGATCGTCTCCGGCTTCGCGCGCCGCTGCGGTTAGGCTTTCGACATCATTATAGACATAATGAATGAGATGTGTGCGGTCCTCGGCGGTTACGCCGACGAGGGAGGGGGTGCACCAGGGAGCCGCGCCATGATAGGCACCCCTGGCCACCAGAACCTTGCGGCGTTTCGTGGTGCCGCGCGCAATGGTGACACAGTTTGTGGTCGCATCGGTACCGTTCTTCTGGAACAGGGCCCAGTCGGCATGGGGTATCGTGGCGACCAGAAGTTCGGCCAGTTCCACGGCATGAGCAGTCGGACCGTTCAAGCTGTCACCGACTTTGATTTGCGATAACGCAGCTGCATCCACCAATGGATTGCGGTGACCCAGAATGATTGGCCCCCAGGCGCACATGAAGTCGATATAGCTGTTACCATCGACATCCGTGACACGAGCGTCCTTGCCGCTGGCGAAATATTGCGGATAGCCCTCTGGAAGAGCTGAAGCCCGCTGATGTCCCCACATGCCGTTGGGTATGACGCGTTCGGCGCGCTCCCGCAATTGTGCGTCCGTCGTTGTGACTGGAACTGAATGCGTGTTCATTTTCAACACTCCCGAAAACGGCGGATCTGAATCTGTCGCCCATTATGAAATATGATATATCAAAAAGATCAACTTGGTCCAGGTATGTCAAGCGGATTGTGACTGCTTTCTGCAATTTTGAAGCGAATATGTCGTAATCACACAGAATTCAAAAATGCGATGCTTATATAGCCCCCTTGCTCCCCCGCGAGCCAGTGTTCGATGCCTCCCAGACCCATTCGCTATCGAAAATATGATATATCAATGTAGACAGAGACGCGAATGATGGGTTATCGTAATCCCAAAGAAGAATGACAGGGGAAAATATGGATAGCCTAAAGACTTCCCGCGATTCAGGTTTGGGTATCAGCATTGAGGGTGTCACCAAGAAATATGGCAGCTTCACCGCGGTCGATGGACTGGATATGAAGATTGCGCCTGGAGAATTTCTGGCGTTGCTTGGACCATCCGGATCGGGAAAGTCTACAATCCTCATGATGCTGGCGGGGTTTGAGCGCCCGGACAATGGACGCATTCTCTTCGGCAATAATGATTATACCCGTATTCCGCCCCATAAGCGCAATATTGGCATGGTATTCCAGCACTACACCCTGTTTCCCAATATGAGCGTGCTCGACAATGTTGCGTTTCCGCTCAAGACGCGGGGCATTGAACGCAGTCAGCGCCACAAGATCGCGCTGGAAGCACTCGCTCGCGTGCGACTTGCCGGTTTCGCGGATCGTAGTCCAAAGCAATTATCTGGCGGACAGCAACAACGCGTCGCACTGGCACGCGCGATCGTCTATTCGCCGCGGGTTCTCCTGATGGACGAGCCGCTCTCGGCACTGGACAAAAATCTGCGCGAGGAGATGCAGATCGAGATCAAGCGTCTGCATAACGAACTCGGCATGACAATTGTATTCGTGACCCATGACCAGGGTGAGGCTCTTACCATGGCGGACAGGGTGGCAATTCTGCAAGGTGGCCATATTCAGCAGATCGCGGGTGCCCGTGAGCTTTACAATCGACCGGCAAACCTGTTCTCCGCCAGGTTCATTGGCGAGATGAATCTGATTCCGGTCGACTGGGATGGCCAGACCGCGCGCACGGTAGATGGGACCACGGTTCCGGTTCCGGCGCACAACGTGATGAATGCGTCTACCGGCAAGGCACTAATGGCCATTCGGCCTGAACGACTGGCGCCGGCCGGGCAGGGGCTGGAAATGACTGTCCGGGACGTGATCTACGCCGGGCCCGATACGGCTGTTCTGGGAACCATGGCGGACGGAACCGAATTGCGTGCCCGTCTGGCCAGCGCAGTGCTTCCCGATATTCGCAGCGGACAGAAATTGTATCTGGGCTTCTCGCCGGAAGCCGGCCTACTCTATCGTCCGGCGGAGTAAGGCTATGCTAAAAATTTTTTTCGAGCCGGACGGGCGAAATATTTCCAGGGGAGGGATGTTCCTCCTTCTGCTGCCATTCTTCTCACTCTTGCTTCTGTTCTTCTTCTATCCGCTGGTGAATCTGCTCTCCTTGTCGGTGACAGAACCGACGCTCTCACTTCATAATTATCAGCGCGTCTTTTCCAATCCCGTCTACCTGACGGTTTTGGGTCGTACGGTTCTGACAGCGGTGCTGGTGAGCGTCATTGCGTTGCTGATGGCCTATCCGGTGGCATGGTTGATGGCTCACTCCAGCGGGCCAAAGCTGATTTTGATTACAGCGTGTATCCTCCTGCCATTCTGGTCGTCGGTTCTCGTGCGTACCGCTGCCTGGGCCGTGCTGTTGCAGCGCAATGGACTGGTCAATCAAGGGCTGATGCAGACCGGCCTCATCGATCAACCGCTCAAATTGCTCTATACGCAAACGGCTGTTCTCATAGCTATGACCCATGTGCTTTTGCCGTTCGTGGTGCTACCCATCTACGGGGCGATCCGCAACGTGCCCAGGGATTACGGTCGTGCAGCCGCAATTCTCGGTGCAGGGCCTGTGCGCACATTCTTCGAGGTCATATTTCCTCTCACGCTGCCCGGCGTGATCGGCGGGATGATCCTGACATTCCTGACGGCCCTCGGTTACTTTATTACTCCCTCGCTTCTTGGTTCGCCCAAGGAGATGATGATCGCCACTCTGATATCGCAGCAACTTCGAGAAACGCTGGATTGGCCCTTTGCAGCAGCGCTGGTGGGCATCCTCACCGTGCTGGTGACCGTGGTCACCCTGGTCTTCAGCCGTGTTTTCAAGTTCAACCGAACGATGGGAGGTGGCGTATGAAAACGCGAAATCTGCTCCTGAACGCGTATGTCTATCTGGTGCTGTGCTTTCTGGTCGTGCCGATCCTGATTATCCTTCCGATGGCCTTCAGCGAAACGGATTACATCACCTTTCCACCCAGGGGGTTTACCTGGCAGTGGTTCCTGGCCTTCTTCCAATCCTCCCAGTGGATGAGCGCAACGGCCTTCAGCGGCAAAATTGCTTTTTTCACCGCGCTGGCGAGTGCGGTTATCGGTTTATGCGCGAGCTATGCCATTGTTCGCGGGAAGGGTGCACTGGCAACTGTCTTCCAGACCCTGCTGATTGGCCCGATCGTCGTGCCCCATATAGCACTGGCAATCGCTCTTTATCTTCTGTTCCAGACGATAGGGCTGACAGAGACGACGACAGGTTATGTCATCGCACACACGATTATAGCGCTTCCATTCTGCGTCTTTACCATTGTGGCTGCTCTGTCGCAGGTTGACCCTGCCCTGGAGGACGCCGCCATGTGCTGCGGGGCCAACCGGTTTTCAGCTTTCCGTGCGGTCACATTGCCCCTGATATGGCCAAATGTTCTCTCTGGCGCGCTCTTTGCTTTCGTTATCTCGTTTGACGAGCCTGTCATCTCCTTCTTCCTGGCGGGTGTGCGCGACAAAACCCTGCCACGAATGATGTTCGACGACATCGAACAGAATCTGACGCCGATCATTCCGGCTATCGCGGTGATGCTAACATTGCTTTCCATCCTTGTGCTGGTCGGCGCCGCCGGTCTTCGTACGCTAGCAACACGCTCTCAAAAAGTGGTGTCCGATGACTAGAGCATGATCGGCGAAAGCAGGATCCGCCGCAGCGGAGAAATCAGTGCAGTGGGCCGATTTTTGATCCCGGTATGACGGGATAAAGGCATACATAAAACAATCATCTGGAGCATTTCCCATGATTTATTCAATCAGGAGATGCCCTGAACGAAAAAAGCAGAAAGAGGGAAACATGACCAAAAAGACTAGAACGATGACTGTGCTGGCTGGAGTTCTACTGGCTACCGGTGTGCTGGCGGCAAAAGCGGATAGTATCGTCTACGCCACTACTGGCGGACAGATGCGCCAGACGCTTGAACGCGAATTCTACAAGTCTTTTGCTAAGGAAAGCGGCACGGACGTCATTCCATATGACATTGAAGTGCCCGACCAGTGGGCTCGTGTCGAAGCGATGAAGCGAGCCGGAAAATTCGACTTCGATATCGTTACGGCAACTGGTCCGGATCTCGTCGACAAAGCCGAACTTTTGCTGACGATCGATTGTTCGAAACTCCCCAATGTGGAAACGAAAGGCCTTGAGGGCTCCTGCAAGGACAAGGGTGTAGCCCGAACCACCGGCGGCATGCTGCTCGCCTATGATACGTCCGTCTATAAAGACAAGGTTCCGCAGACCTGGGCCGATTTTTGGGACGTAAAGACATTTCCCGGCCCACGCGGGTTACCCGATACCGGCGATCGCGATTGGTGGCTCCCTGCCATCGCCTTAATGGCGGATGGTGTACCGCGCGACAAGATTTTTCCGATGGATCTGGATCGTGCCTATAAGAAGCTCGATGAGATCAAGCCCCATGTCAGCGTGTGGTGGAAGACCGGCAATCAGGTTGCGCAGATCATGCGCGATCAGGAAGTGGCGATGACCATGTCCTATTCAGGGCGCGCCTTGACCGCAATGAACGAAGGCGCGCCCTTCAATCTGAGCTGGAACGACGCCATCATGGATACGGGATATTTCGCCGTCCTCAAGGATGGGCCAAATCCTGAAGGTGCGCTGAAATTCATAAATTATTTCTACGGTCACGCTGAAGGGCACCCGGCCTTCATCAAGACTGCAAACTATGCGACCCATTCCAAGGATGGTATGGCGTTGCTTCCGCCGGAAGAACAGAAGAATTATGCGACGGCGCCTGAGAATTTCAAACTGCTGATGGTGCCGGACTTCAAGTGGATCGGTGAAAACCGCGATATGCTTCGCGAGCGTTGGCAAAACTGGCTGGCCGAATAATCACGCAACAGCGAAAAAAGCCGGCTTCTTTCAAAGGAGCCGGCTTTTGTTTTTTATGTACCCAACTCCGGCGGGTTCTTTTGCGGCCACAAGGTCGCGCGGTGATAGCTTTCGCCGATTGCCAGAATCTGGGCATCCGTTCCATTGGCGCCGATAATCTGCATTCCCGCGGGCCGCCCACGCTGATCGAAACCGACGGGAACACTGAGTGCGGCCAAACCGATCAATGAAACCGGAATAACGACTTCCATCCAGCGATGATAGGTATCCATCGGCTGTTCGTTGATGTGTTGCGGCCAGCGCCAGCCAGCCGGGAATGGCCAGACCTGGGCCGTCGGCATAATCACCGCGTCATATTCGGCAAACAGCTTATGGGCGCTCACATACCAATCCGAGCGGATCTGGCTCGCACGCATGATCTGTTCAGGTGTTAACCGAGCGCCGTTTTCGATTTCCCAAAGTGTCTCGGGTTTGATGAGCTTTCGGGTTTCCGGCCTTTCCCATAAAGCACGCTTGGAACCGTAGATCACCAGCGAACGAAGTGTAACCCATGCTTCCCAGATGGCTTCTGAAGAAAACGGTGGGTCGAGCGCGACGATCTCGGCACCAAGGTCGCTCAGGACGGAAAGGCCGTTTTCGCAAGTTTCCAGAATGCCTGCTTCACACGGATAGGCTCCTCCCCAGTTGCCAAGCCAGGCAATGCGTTTGCCCCGGAGGTCGGCGGGTGCGTGGTGCGTGGCAAAACCCGTGTGCTTCTGTCCGAAAGGGCTCAGTGAATACGGCTCGGCCAGAACGTCAAGCAGCAGAACGAGATCCTCAATATCACGCGCCATGGGGCCCAGAGTGGCCATGGTGTGTACAAAGAGATCGCCGCCAATTTCATTGGGCACAAGTCCCCAGCTTGGCCGATAGCCATAAATATTGCAGAAGCCTGCGGGATTGCGCAAACTTCCCATCATATCCGATCCGTCGCCCAGGGGCATGAAGCGGGCGGCAAGCGCGGCTGCAGTTCCGCCCGAGGAGCCACCGGCACTTAATTGAGTATCGTAGGGATTGCAGGTGACGCCGTAGACGGGATTGAAACTGTGGCTGCCATGGCCCCATTCGGGCGTATTTGTCTTGCCCATGATGACGGCTCCGGCCTTTCGGATGCGGCTCACTGCCAGGGCATCTTCTGCCGGGATGTAATCAGCATGAATAGGAGTGCCCCAGGTGGAGCGAATATCTTTTGTTGGCAGAAGATCTTTGATCGCCCAGGGCAATCCATGCAGTGGCCCGCAAACTGGTTTGTCGTCCAGCGAGCGGGCTTCGGCAATGAGTTCGTCACGGGAACGCATAGCGACCATTGCATTGACGGCTCCGTTATGCTGCTCGATACGATCCAGATGCGCAATCATCACTTCGGATGGTGAAGTCTGTCTTTTCGCCATCATGTCTACGAGGAGCGAGGCAGAAAGTTTGGTCAGGTCCAAAGAGTTAACTCCTGTCAGAAGCTTGCAAGCAAGGCGTCGAGTTGTAACGAAACCAGAGAATGGGCAAAGCCCATGGTAATAAAGATGCGATCATCTGCAAGGCAGAGGTTCGTCGGGTCTGTGTGATGGCCTGTCCCGACGAGCCCTCGGGGTGAGCCATCGAGATTGACGGCGGCGATCATGTCCCCGACGCTGCCGGCAACGAGGAGAAAGCCGCCTGCGAGGCACATTCCATCAGGAGCGAAGCTTTCGGGGAAAGTACAGAAGAGCTCCGGCTTTCCAATGCGTCCGCGGATCCAGGGGAAGCGTATGATTTCCCGGCGTCGGGTCAGATTGACGAGAAGGCTGCCATCAGGATGGAAGATTATGCCGTTAGGAAAACCGGGAAGCTCACAGAGGAGTTCGGTCTCGCCGTCGCCACGCCAGTGTAACACACGCCCGCCGAGATAGTTTTCTGGCTTGTCGCGCAGGCATTCCCAGTTCTGCGGATCGGTAAAAGCCGCACCTCCCTCAGGGGTTGGAACGATATCGTTCGGTCGATGCGGTCTGATGCCACCGGTCGTCAGTGTTTCCAGTTGGCCGGACTTCAGATAAAGCGCCTGCACGGCGCCATGCGGCAGGGAGCGTTCGGCGACTTTCAGTTTGCCTGGAGCTTCCGGCGCAATGCCGCCATTATTCGCTATCCAGAGCCTACCGTCCGGCCCAAGGCACATGCCGTTCGGCGAGCCGTCTACTTTCGCCAAAACGTTCAATCCATCGTGTTCATTCCAGCTGCGGATAACGCCATGGAGCAGATCGACGAAAGCAACCGATCCGTCCGGCATGTGGACGGGTCCTTCGGGGAAGCCCAGGCCTTCGGCGTGGGTGACAAACTGAAGGGTGTTCATTATGCGGTCTTGCCTCCTTCAGCCCATAGATGACAGGCGCATCTGCGCCCTTCGGCGATTGGTGTA
The DNA here is from genome assembly GCF_038433355.1 of Brucella cytisi. NCBI lineage: Bacteria > Pseudomonadati > Pseudomonadota > Alphaproteobacteria > Hyphomicrobiales > Brucellaceae > Brucella > Brucella cytisi. The sequence continues at coordinate 59,677 of NZ_JBCAUP010000012.1, read as the reverse complement.
AAGTGCGGATCCTGGCGTTTGCAGATATCCGTGGCGTGCTGGCAGCGTGGATGAAAACGGCAGCCATCTGGCACATTCGCAGGATTGGGTGGGTCACCTTGCAGCCGAATGCGCTGATCCCGACCCAGACGTATATCCGCAAGCGTTGGTGAAGCGGACAGCAGCGCCCTTGTGTAGGGATGAGCCGGGGAAGCGAGAAGTTCGTTTGCAGGGCCCTCTTCAACAATCCGGCCGAGATACATGACGGCAATCCGATCCGCCAAATGGCCAACCACTTCCAGATCGTGCGAAATCAGCAAAAATGCGACTCCACGCTCGCGTCTGATCTTAAGCATGAGGTTCATTATCTGCGCCTGAATGGAGGGGTCCAGCGCAGAGGTGGGTTCGTCTGCCACGATAAGGTCGGGATCGAGGGCGAGTGTCTTGGCAATCCCGATGCGTTGAAGCTGGCCGCCGGAAAATTCATGCGGCAATTTGGATAAATCCACTTCTCCCAGTCCCACATCTGCCAGAAGCTTCATAATGCGGTTTTCGATACCCTCGGGGGTCGGAATGCGATGTGTTTCGAAGACTTCCTGGAATATCCGCCTAAGCGAATGACGAGGATTGAGTGTGGAGTAGGGATCCTGAAAAATCATCTGGATGCGTTTCCGCCAGCCTCGGAAGGTTGAATCTGGCATGGACGTGACATCGTGCCCTTCGATCGAAATGCTTCCATCGGAAACCGGCATGAGCTTCAGCACCAGCCGCGCCAGGGTGGATTTTCCGCAACCCGATTCACCGACGAGACCGAGTGTTTCTCCCCGCGAAAGAGTAAACGACACACCGTCAACCGCGCGAACGGGATCAGTCCCGTGGCGAGAGGGGAAGCTTTTGACCAGGTCCTGAACCTTTAATAGTGAGACTGTCATGAAAGCTGTTCCTGTCGCAGTCTGTCGGCGGAGATTGCTGGATAATGACAGGCGGCAGCCTGTCCCGACGAGAAAAGTTGAGTGAAATCCGGTGAACGGATCGGACACAGGGCGCCCGAGGAAGGGCAACGCGGGTGAAAGCGGCAGCCGGTCGGAAAATTCCCGATCCGTGGAGGCTGGCCTGACAATATTTCGAGATCTGTCTGGGGAGGACGGGAGCGGATGTCTGCTGAACGCAGCAAGCCGGCAGTGTAGGGATGAGCCGGATGATCCAGTAGATCGCGGACGTGGCCACGTTCAGCCATGCGGCCTGCGTAAAGAACCAGAATATCGTCGGCAAGTCGGGCAACTACATGCATATCATGGGTAATGAGGAGCACCGAGATCTGTTCCTGAGCAACAAGGTCAGCCAACAGGTCAAGAATCTGGGCCTTGATCGTTACGTCCAGCGCCGTTGTTGGTTCGTCGGCAATGATAAGCCGGGGATTGCATGCCAGAGCCATAGCGATGACCACGCGTTGACGCATGCCTCCCGATATTTCAAAAGGATACAGCTTAGAAACCCGCTCCGGCCCCGGTATGCCAACCCGCCCTAGCAGGGCAATTGCCCGTTGCCCGGCCTCGTGACGTGTGGCCAGCCCATGCGCCAGAACAGCTTCGGCGATCTGCTCACCGACCGGCCAGACGGGGTTGAGCGCACTAAGCGGGTTTTGATACACCATGGCGATATCGCGCCCGCGAATATGGCGAAGTTTTTCTTCACTGAGGCCGGAAATCTCGCGCCCTTCGAGCACAATTCTTCCAGTCGCCTGCGCACCACCCGGCAGAAGTCCCATCAACGACAGGCCGGTCAATGTTTTGCCCGACCCGGATTCACCGATCAGGGTGAGAACTTTCCCTTTCTCGATACTGAAGTCGATATTTTCGACGGCATGTAACCGGCCGGCTGTGTGAGGAAAACTGATGGAAAGATTGGTAACATCCAGCATCATTTGCCCCTGCGCGCGGTCAGGCTGTCGCCGAGAATTGAGGAGGCGGCCGCACACAGCATGATCGCGGTGCCGGGAAACACGAGATACCACCATGCAGTGCCGAAATAGGGGCGCGCATCCCGGATCAGCAAGCCCCATTCAGGGGTCGGTGATTTTGCACCAAGACCGAGGAAAGACAGGGCCGTCACCGCAACGAGCGCGTAACCGATATCTGTCGTGATACGGATATTTACCGGTCCGGCTACAAAGGGAAGGATATGCCGCATGAAAATCAGAACAGGTTTTACGCCCAGCGCACGGGCAGCTTCAACATGCGGAAACTCCTTAAGGCGAACGACTTCCGCGCGCACGGTTCGTGCAAATCCCGGCCACCACATCAATGAAAGCGCCAGGGTAACGCTTCCCAGCCCACGCCCAAGAGCTGCAGCAACGGCAAGTGCAAAGATGAGAGATGGAAATCCCATGAAGACATCCACGATCCGCATCATCAAAGTATCGATGCGCGGCGACGCAAATCCTGCAATCGCACCGTAGATCACGCCAAACAAAGCGGCGAACAACACCACGGCCAGCGCTACACCAAGGGAATAACGCGTGCCATGGATGAGGCGCGAAAAAATATCCCGCCCCGCTTCATCGGTGCCGAATAGATGCTCGAAGCTCGGAGGCTGCAGCCGGGCGATGATGTTTAGCTTGATCGGGCTTTGCCCGGCGATGGAACCGGGCCACGCCATGCATATGACGAGGAACACCACGAACACAACGGCCAGGGCCGGAAGGACACGAAAACGGCTTGGCAGCCAAGGCTTGATGAGCGAGGCGGCTGTCATGTCGATTTCCGTATACGAGGGTCGATAAGCGGTTGAATGAGATCGACGGCGAGATTGATGATGACGAAACCGGCAGTCGAAACCAGCGCCAGCGCGATAACCGGAGCGTAGTCGAAGAGCTGGAATGATTTATAGGCATAGAGGCCGATACCCGGCCATTCGAAGATTACTTCGACCATCAATATCCAGCTGATCAGGTAGCCGAACTGCATCGAGGTTGTGACCAGAATCGGGTTGGCAGCATTTCGGAGCATGTGTTTCAACAATATGCTCCGCCCGGTCAGCCCTTTGCCCAAAGCAGTGCGGACGTATGGCTGTTCTCTTTCATCCAGCAGCGTGCTACGCGTAAGCCGGGTGCCAACGGCCAGAAGGTTCATGACGATGGTGAGCGCGGGCAAGCAGAGGTGCTGCAAAGCCAATCCGAAACCGCGCAAATTCCCGGCGACCAAAGTGTCGATCAGAAGAAAGCCTGTCGGTCCCGCTGGCGCAATTTCTCTTACCGGAAAGCGAGAACTGAGCGGAAGCCAACCGAGCTTGTAGAAAAAGATGAATTGCAATCCCATTCCCAGCCAGAAAACAGGAATGCCGGTGCCGAGCATCGTTACGAGCCGCACGGATTTGTCCAGCATGCCATCCGGCTTGCGCAGGGCAAGAAGAGCCAGTCCGAAGCTGATAAGCATATAGAGGAAAAAGCCTGCGATCATCAGTTCAAGTGTGGCTGGCAGAAATTGCGCGAGGTCTTCCGCTACCGGGCGACCGGTGCGAATGGATTGTCCCAGATCTCCCCGGAGAATGCCCGTGAAATAGCTTAGGAATTGTTCAGGAGCCGGGCGATCCAGCCCAAGCTCGCTGCGAATACGTTCCACGGTTTCGGTAGAGGCATTCTGTCCGGCAAGAAAGCTTGCCGGATCTGCGGGCACCAAACGGGCCAACACGAAGGTCAGAACTCCCACGCTGAACAGGACCGCAAGACCCCATCCCAGACGTTTTGCAAGAAAGGCTGCCATTCGGCCCCCCGAATTCTCTGGTTAGGTCGCGGAAGGGTTACTTGGCCTGTCCGATTTCCCAGAAGCGAATGTTGATATACTCGGCTGGGTCAACGCGATAGCCGGTGATGCGGTCTGGCTGGATCACCAGCGTTTTCGGGCGGGCGGTCCAAATGATGGCATTACTGTCGACGATCAACTCAAAGGCGCGCTTCAGCTGTGCGGAGCGTTCGCCTTGTTCCGTGACGGTGGGCATGTCGGCTATGATCTTTTCAAGCTCCGGCAGATCAAGTTGCGCTGCATTGTAGTGACCATTCCTGGAATAATGTGCCGCAAAGAATTTCGTGGCATCAGCAGGCGACAGATTGGCGTTGCCTATCGCAAAACAGTTGGTCTCATTATTCTTGATCGCTTTCAGCGCCTCGACAGTTGGACGTTCGTCAACCTCTACGGTGACGCCGAGTTGTGCAGCGCTTGCCTGCAAAATGGTTGCCGCAAAGCGGAACTCCGGAAAACCAGCAGGGATGGAGCAGTTCATCGTGGCATTCTGAATACCGGATTTTTCAAGTGCGGCAGAGGCTTCGTCAAGATTGGTGACAATCTCGGGTTCCTGCGCTTCGGGGCTCAATGGGAACCAATCGGGTATCGGGCCGCGTGGCGTCGTGGCTTTGCCATGTGAGAAATCGAGCATGGCCTGATAATCGAAAGCCTTTACGAGCGCCTTGCGGAAATCCGCATTGTCTGTGGGGGCCTTTTGAGTGTTGAGATAGATGGCTGGCCAGGCCCACAGATTGTTTCCTTCGATTAGCTTGAAACCCGGCTGAGTAGCTATGCGGATCGCATCGTCGAGGGGAATGAAGTTAGCCATATCGAACTCGCCGCCTTCCACCCCGCGGGCACGGTTGGCTCCGTCTTCAACAAAGCGGTCGACAATCCGGTCAAACGGCTTCTCAGAGAATTTACCCCACCAGTCGGTGTTGCGTTCCAGCTCGATTTGAACACCGCGTTTCCAGGCTACGAACTTGTAGGGGCCTGTGCCGTTTCCTCCTTCGGCAAAGAAGGTATCGCCATCGCCGCCATGTGCCGTGATATCATCGGCAGAAAGCATTTCGATCTTCGACAGATTAGCAGGCAGGAAGACATTGGGTTGTGCGGTTTCGATCCGCACGGTAGCGGGGTCGATCACAGCGACACCGGTGATTTCGGAAACCAGATAGGATTGGCCCAGCTTGAGCTTCAGCAAACGGTCAAGAGTTGCCTTCACGTCTTCCGCATCGAATGAGGTGCCATCATGAAACTTCACCCCCTCGCGCAGTTTGACAATCCATGCATTCCCGTCCTGTGTCCATTCCACGGCTAGCCCTGGTTGCAGGCTGGAAGGGTTGTCGAGATCATAGTTGATCAGCCGGTCATAAACACTGCGCGTGACCGTGAACTCATAGTTGGTATTGGTACGGGCCGGGTCCAGTGTCGTGGGTTCACCGGCGTCGGCATAAACGAAGACAGAACTGTCTTGCGCCACTGCGGTGACAGGCAGGAATGCGGTTGCGAGCAAGACCGATGTGATGATGGCCCGACGAGATGCAGGACGGACGAATGTTCCCAGATGTAGCATTGTTCATGTTCCCCTGATGCGCCTTTGGCCGGCGCTTATGTAGTTCTGGATGTGAATGAGATCGTTTATCCGGTTGCGGATTTGAGATGACGGATCAACGCCGCGCCTCCTTCGATCAAATCCATTCGGATCGCCATGCGCAGGGCGTAGGAATCCCGTTCGCGTAGCGCGTTTAGTACGACTTCGTGCTGATGAGGACCTGCATAAGCAGGCATGGCATGGGGGTAGAGTTCCGACAGGATTGGCCCGGTACGCATCCACAATGCTTCAAGCATGTCGAGAAGGTGCTGCATTCCTGAAAGCCGATAGAGTTTGAAGTGGAAGTCAAAATTTGTCTGCAGCGCTTCCGGCCAGTTGGCGCTTTGCTCGGAAGCGATGAGGCGGCGATGAATTTCTTCAAGCTGATCGATAACATCCGGCGTGATGTGCGGCAATGCGCGCTCGGCGGCCATGGGTTCAAGCTCCAGCCGTATGGCGCGGATTTCTTCATATTCGGCTGCACTCAGTCTGCGCACACGAATATAGTAGCGTGGCTTGATTTCAATTGCGCCTTCCCGCGAAAGCTGGATCAGCGCTTCACGTACGGGTGTTTCCGAGGTGCCAAGCGCCTTGGCAACTTCGCGGACTTTCAGTCGTTGCAAGGGAAGAAGCTGGGCCTGCATGAGTTGCGACTTCAGCGTGGTGTAGACGGCGTTTGAAAGGACATCTCCAACTTCAGCTGCCGGAGATCCGTCACTCTTTTCCTGCTGGAGCGCATCGGGCGCCTTAATGACATTCATGTAACTTGCTCCGAGCATTGGTAGCGATTATTTCGATATATCAAATTCCGCTAATCATTTTCTGTCAAGCGGCGAAATTCAAGCTATCCAGTCCGATTCTCGCCCTGGTGAATCGACGTACGGGAGACTCTCTCACAGATACTCAGCTTGAACCGGGAAATCGTCGAAAATTGCAAAAAGTTCTCGCAATTATGATATATCCAGAATTGCGAAAGCTGCCTCCTCAATAGAGATGACATGCGACCTCGCGATCTCCGATCACGCGCAAAGGTGGCGGAACGTCCCGACATATATCTATGGCTTTCGGGCAACGAGGACAGAAAGCACAGCCTTTAGGCTTGTTGAGCAGGCTGGGCACCTCTCCCGCAATAATGGAACGCGGCGCGCCGCGGCGTGCACGCGGCACGGAATCGAGGAGCGCGCGGCTATAGGGATGCAGCGGGTCACTATAAAGGGCGGTTCGCGGACCAGTTTCAACAATCTGTCCTGCATAAAGCACGGCAACACGGTGCGATACGGCCCTGACGACGGCCAGATCATGCGCAATGAAAAGATAGCTTAATCCTAGCTGGTCCTGCAGATCCTTGAGCAGATTGACGATCTGGGCTTGCATCGAAACGTCGAGAGACGCTACTGCTTCGTCGCAAACGAGGATTTCCGGGTTTAGCGCCAACGCGCGGGCGATCACGATGCGCTGGCGCTGGCCGCCGGAAAACTCGTGCGGAAAGCGGCGCGCAAATGACGTCGGCAAGCCAACCAGCTCCATCAGTTCGTCAACCCTTGCCGACCGTTCCTTGCGCGTAAGGTTTCCCGCGACATCCAGCGGTTCGGCAATGGCGGTTCCCACCCGCATACGTGGATTGAGAGCCGCATGCGGGTCCTGAAAGACGAACTGCACGCGTCTGCGAAGCGGTTTCCATGCCGCAGCCTTGGCGCGGGGTTCGATTCTCTGGCCGAAAAGTTCGATGTTTCCGCTGGTATGGGGCAGAAGGCCGACCAGCATTCGCCCGATGGTCGACTTGCCTGAACCGGATTCGCCGACCAGCCCCAATGTCTCACCGCGTCTGATTGTCAGGCTCACCTTGTCTACTGCCCGTAGAACCAGTCGGCCACCTTCCGGACGGTGCCCGAGATCAAAGTCACGGACCAGATCGTCGGTACGAACGATCGTTTCTTTACCATCTTCGGCAAGGAAAGAGCGACGATCGGCTGTCATAACATCGCTCATAGGACACACTCCTCGGTGGGCAGCCGCGGCGGACAGCGGCTTGCCCGCCCGCCCGTCAGGCTCATTATGGGTTGGGGTTTGACGCAGCTTGCCTGTGCGAAGGTGCAGCGCGGGGCGAAGCGGCATCCAGGCGGGCGACGCGACGGTTCGGGGATGGAACCTGGAATGGTTGGCAGCCGGTCCAGATCGTCATCCAGATCCGGAATAGCAGAGAGAAGGCCTTCCGTATAAGGGTGAAGCGGTTCATCGAAAATCTTGTCGATAGGACCCGTTTCCACCGGCTGGCCTGCATACATGACCATTGCCCGATCCGCGAATTCCGATACCAGTCCAAGGTCATGGGAAATCAGGATGACGGACATGGAAAGCTCATCGCGCAGATTGCGGAGTAGCTCCATGATCTGCGCCTGAACCGTGACATCGAGCGCGGTCGTCGGTTCGTCGGCGATCAGGATTTTCGGATCGCCGGCAATCGCAATAGCGATCATTACACGTTGGCGCTGCCCACCCGACAAGCGGTGAGGATAATCATCGATGCGGCGGGCGGCATCGGGTATGCGTACGCGGTCAAGCAATTCGATAGCGCGCTTGCGCGCATCGCGGCCTTGCAAGCCATGGTGCAGACGCAGGCTTTCCTCGATTTGCCTGCCAATGGTGAGAACCGGGTTCAATGTATGGATCGGGTCCTGAAACACCATGGCGATTTCATGCCCGCGGATTTGCCGAAGGCGACTGGTCGGGAGCGTGAACAGGTCTTCGCCCTTGTAGCGCACAGAACCGCCCATTCGACTGTTGCGCTGGTCGTGAAGACGCAGGAGCGATAAAGCGGTTACGCTTTTCCCGGAACCGCTTTCGCCCACCAGACCCAGTGCCTCGCGCGGTGCTAACGAGAAATTTACATCATCCACGGCATTGATCCAGCCGCCGTCGGTACGAAACTCCACGCTGAGACTGGAGACCTCGAGGAGAGGGGACGGGGCAGTCTTGAGGGGTTCAGTCATAGTCAACCCTCCATTTTTAGCCGCGGATCGAGAACATCTCTCAAACCGTCGCCGATAAGATTGATAGCCAGAGCCGATATGGTGATCGCAATTCCAGGGAAGAGCATGATCCACCATGCGTCGACCGAATAGTCTCTTCCCTGCGCAACGATGCTTCCCCAGCTTGCGTGGGGTGGCGGGGTGCCGATGCCAAGGAAACTCAGCGTGGCTTCCGCGAGAATGGCATAGGCGAAGACGAAGGTTAGCGTCACGAGAAGCGGTGCGAGGCAGTTCGGGAGGATGTGCCGGGTGATGATCCGCAGGTCGGAAGCGCCCGCCAGCCGGGCAGCATCGACATAATCTGTTTCTCGCAGCACCAGGGCGGATGCGCGTACAATGCGGGCGCATCTGGGAATATAGGCCGAAGTCAGGGCAATGATAACTGACGACAGATGGGGCCCGAGAGCAGCACTTATCCCAATGGCGAGAAGGATGGCGGGAAAAGCCATCAAGGCGTCCATGACGCGCATGAGCAAAGTGTCGAAACGGCGATACCACGCGGCAGCGACGCCGATTATCGCGCCAAGAATAGCGGATAAAACCGCAACGGTTAGCCCGATCCACAAGGAAACCTGCGCGCCGTAAAGAACGCGTGTCCACAGGTCACGGCCGAAATTGTCCGTCCCAAACAGATGGTCAAGACCGGGAGGCTGAAAACGCATCCGCACAGATGTGGCGTTGGGCTTGCCGTTGGTTATCCAGGGGGCGAGAATGGCTGCCAGAACCACAATCAGCAAAAGTGCGAGACCAATGCGGAACGAACGATGCCGCATCAGGCGTCGTGCAGTCATGATGATGGGACTCTTACCAAGCTCCGGCATCGAGAAAGAGGCAGGGTTTGCCAGATCAGTCATAGCGTACCCTCGGATCTGCGATTGTATAAAGGATGTCCACCAGCACATTGATGGCAACGAAGAGGAAGCCCAGGAACAGCATTGTTCCCTGCACGACGGGCAGGTCGCGCGCCAGAATGGCCTGTACGAGCAGGCGACCGAGTCCTGGCAGGGCGAAAATCTGTTCGATCACCACGGAGCCACCGATCAGGAGACTGAAAATATAGCCCGATACGGTGAGAACCGAGACCAGCGCATTGCGAAATGCGTGGGTCGAGAGAACGGAATATTCCGACACTCCCTTTGAACGAGCAGTACGGATATAATCCTGGTCCATAACTTCCAGCATTTCGGACCGTGTCATTCGCGCCAGATAGCCGATCTGGAAAAGCGCGAGGATGGATGCGGGTAAAACGAGGGACTGCAACCAGCCAAGCGGACTGTCGAGAAACGGGACATATCCGGCAGAGGGAAACCAGCCGAGCGTCACCGAGAATAGAATGACGGCAAGGATGGCGAGCCAGAAGCTGGGAACGGAAACGCCCAGAAGCGCAAGACTCATTACGCCGGTGTCAAACCAGCTATCCCGCCAGTATGCCGCTACGACACCCATTACTATGCCCACCGGAATCGTGATGGCGAATGCCAGAAGTGCGAGCGAAATTGTAACGGGAAGTCGCTCTGCTATAGCCTGCGAGACAGGCTGGCTGAGAAGAAATGAGCGGCCAAGATCGAAATGGAAAAGATTCCACAACCATTGGCCGAGCTGAACGATCGTCGGCTGATCGAGACCAAGTTCGGCTCTGATCCGTTCCACTGTCTCGGGGCTCGCGCCGTCGCCAGCGATAAGGATAGCAGGATCTCCCGGTAGCAGTTTCATCAGCAGAAAGGTCAATATGGCAACGATCAGCATCACCGGGATCGCTTGTGCCACGCGTTTAAGAATAAGAGCTGTCATCACCCCTCCACATGAAGTGTAAGCCGGGTCTGTGGATTGTCGTCAGCGACGCGCTTTTGCATTTTCGAACCGGAAATGTGAACCGGTTCCGGCCCGAAAATGCGTAGGGACCAGTGGCCAGAACGCTTCGTCGTTTTCAATGCAACGAGAACCGCTCTAGTGTTTCTTCATCCAGACGTTCCAGAAGAAGTTCATATAGTATTCCGGGTAACCACCGATATCGTCGGGACGGTAGGCTCGGCTCGAAGCGCGATTGGAGATTTTGATCATATAGGCTTCGTCAAGAATGCGTTTCTCGATATCCAGCCACGCTGCGCGACGGTCCTCCACTTTCAACGAAGTGAAGAATTTTTTGTAGGCCGTGTCCATCACCTCGTCCGACTTGACCTGCGGGAAGAGATAGACGACCGACTGCCATTGCTGTGGCCCGAGGAGCGGGTTGGAGCAGAAGGACGTGGTCGAGACGTTCCATTTGCCGGAGCCTGTCTGCATGGCAGTGGAGTTGGTGGCCCAGTCGGTCATTTCCACGCGGGCATTGAAGCCTGCAGCCTGCAGCTGTTCTGCAAGAAGAACGATGCTGTCACGCATATAGTCGTAATTGGAGTTCGTCAGGAGAACGAGCTCTTCCCCGTTATAGCCAGCATCCGCCAGCAATTTGGCTGCTTCGTCCGGATCGTTCTGATTATAGTAGGGCTCGGCATTTTCTTTTGAGTAATAAGCGCCGCCCGGATAGGACATCGACGGGTCCATGGTCGCAGCTTCGCCACTGACGACGAGAATGTCATCTGCATTCACCGCCGTTCGCAAGGCTTTGCGGATCGCGGAATTGTTCGTCGGAGCCTGCTGCGTGTTGACGATCAGATATTGCTGGCAGAAGGGAATAATCTCGATCGGCTTCACACCGGGAGCGTTTTCCAGCTTCTTGGTGGCATCGACAGTCAATTGTGTGGTGACCTGCGCTTCGCCGGTCTGGATCGCTGCAACACGAGAATTGGTTTCACTCAGAAAGTTTACGCGGACCTTGTCGACATAGACCTTTTTCTCGCCGGCATAACCGGAGGCGGGTTTGCCCTTATCGGCAACGTAGTCGGCGAATTTCTCCAGATAGAGGTGGCTGTCACGCTTCCATTCACCAAGCTTGAAAGGGCCTGTGCCGATGATGTCGAGTTCGCGCGCGGGTTTGTCTTTCTGTTCGGCCGGGATGATTGAGAAGGGATAGACAGGACTTTTCAATGTGTCGAGAAAAGCTGCGTTCACCTCCTTGAGATAAATGACAAAGGTGTATTCATCCGGCGTTTCATAACGATCGACAATGTTGAGAACTTTGGCGTTGGGGCTCACCTTTGCATAACGTTCGAAGCTGGCGAGCACGTCGTCTGACTTCATATCGGAGCCATCATGAAATTTGACGCCCTTGCGCAGTTTGAAAGTCAGTGTCTTCCCGTCTTCGCTGACGTCATAGCTTTCAGCGAGCATCGTCGCGGTATTGTAGTTGGCGTCGATGGTGACCAGGCCCTCATAGATCTGATGGGCGATTTCCAGCTCCACCAGCGAGTTGCCCATATGCGGGTCCAGTGTGCCGGGGCCTGCATTGCTGGCGTAAACCAAAGTGCCGCCTTCATTCGGCGTTTCCGCCAGAGAAGGAGCTGCGAGCAGCGTCGTCGACAACAGAATGGCGTTGAATAAGGTGCGGATTGTCATGATGTCCTCCCCGTTTTCTGTATTAGAACGGCTGCAAAATCAGGTGTCTTGCGCTGTTGGCTTTTACGTTTTCACGCGAATAGAAGGCCGTTACCTGTTCCCCATGCGCCCAACGCTCATTCTGGTCCCGGTAATGCGGGCTGGCCGGATCGCCTGACGCTCCATGGAAAACGACCCAGGATGAGGCGTCCCAGTCCGCAAGATTCCAGATATACTTTGCAACCGGGCCATAGGCTGCGGGTGCGCCGGATTGCGGCAAGGAACCTGTTGCGAGAACGCAATCGCCGTCGCCGCCCACATAGCGTGAACTCGGAGCAAGAGCTGCTGCCTGTTCAGGAAACGTACCAGCCAGCGGATGACGGAAGATCGGTCGGTGCGCGTCACCCCACGGTTGGGGATCAATTGTTTTCGCGACGGTTTCAATCGCCTCGGAGAGCAGTTCGTCCCAACTCATCCCACCCAAAAGGCTTGTATCATTTCGCCTGAGCTGATCGGGCAACGCCCACCAAAGATGCGTGAACGGACTGACACCGGGAGGCAGGCGCGAGATTTCCGTATCGGCCACGCCCGCCAGATCCGACACGCGAGCGAGGATGCGCGTCATTTCCTGGCGGATCGCCATATAGGCAGTCGGAGCTAGCTTGTTGGGGGCCATGTCGCCTTGCCAGCCTGCCAGCATTGACAGCAACTGGCGCGCAGCTTCGGATTTAGGCGTTAATGCTCGCAGACGTTCTGCAATTTCGGCTGCAGGTGCGGATACATCGTCATGGAGAATGGAGAGCATATCCGAAGGTGAGAAAGGCGTTTCGCTCTCAAGTCGGGAACGGATACGTTTGGCCCGCGTGGCCGGATGGCAGTCCGTGCAGATGTAGTCGGGCCAGTCATCGGGAACCGTTCGGTTATTTGCTGTCACGACGATGCCAGATGCGGGGTTTTCCTCGCGCGGGCTTCGCTCGAACGGGAGCATACCCTGCCATTCATGCGCGCCGGTCCAGCCGGGCACGGGTAACCATCCGTTCAGACGATCGCGGACCGGTATTTTTGCGCGCACCAGCACACCGATATTTCCCTTTCGGTCCGCTGAAACCAAATTGTGGTCGATGAGGCCCCATGGCTCCATCATGTCGTAAAATTCGGTGATGCCGGAGGCGGTCAACATGGGTAGCAGGCAATCCAGTGAGCGATCTCCCGGCTGCAGCTGCACGGATTTGAGGGCAATGCCTGTCCCTGTTTCCGGCGATCCCAGGATCAACGGCCCGTGGCGTGTTGTCCACACGTCGATTTGCACATCCTTGCTGCCGCGCACCTGAATTGTTTCGACGCGGCGTTCCGCGTTTTCCGTACCGTTCTCCGTGCGATAGGCCCCGTTGGGCAAATCGCTGAAATCCTCGATATAAAGGTCGTGAATATCGGCGAAGGCATGGGTGACGCACCATGCCATTTCTTCATTATGGGCAAAATGGGGAAAGCCGGGTACACCGGGAACGGAAAGGCCCAGGACGTCGAAGGTGTCGCAGGTCAGATGGATCTGGGCATACATGCCCGGAATTTCATACGTCCGGTGCGGATCGCCTGCAACGATAGGCATTCCCGTTTTTGAATGGCGGGCATCGACCGCCCAATTGTTGGACCCACCGCCCGTCGCATCGTGAGGGAACAGTTTCATTAGTCCTTCAATAGCCGGGGCAAGTTCCTCGAGCGAAATGCTCCAGCGGTCTGCACTCTTGTCCTGTGGCACGACGAACTTTTCGGTGCCGCCGTCCTCGTAACGAAGCAGGTGCAGGCAATCAGGTCCTATCCGGGCGTATGCTGCGGCACGCCATAATTTGAACCAGAGCGATCCCATGAGGATGCCGCGCTGGCGCATGACCAGTACGCAATGCCAGCCTTCCCAGCGTTCGGGCTTCTCTCCCAGGAGCCTGTATTCGGTTGGCAATTGTCCCGAGGCGATCCAGGCATTGACGCCCTCCGCATAACATTCGCACATGCGCTGCGTTTCGGCGGACAGTGCGGCGTAATCAGCCCGGGAAACTGTTTCGAGATCGAGGCGGCGCATGAGCATGTCCGAACTCAACGCTTCCTTGCCCGCCCACGCCGCAAAACGACCGAGGGCACGGCGCCGCGCGGCGTCCATCTGCCATAACCGATCGGCGGCGTGTGCATAGCCATTGGCAAAGAACAGGTCATCCGTGCTGTGTGCATGTATGTGGGGAATGCCCCAGATGTCATAGTCAATATCGACGGTATCAGAAAGGCCTTGCAGGCTTATTTGCTGGGCAACGACCGGTCGGGCGCTCGCGACGTTCATAACTTTTCCCCGTTTTTGGTATTTGATATATCCGATATAAGAATAACGGCTGTGTCAAGCTAAACTTGCATTTTGTGTATGGGAAATGGATGGTTTGAATGAGATCCAGATCTCTATTTAAGTATTTGATAGAACGAGTAAAAATAGCGCGCGTCGTTAGCGCACGGTACCTCAGGACAGCAAATGAATACAGTTCGTCGAAACAGCTTTCTGAACTATGATATATCGAAAACCGGCTTGTTTCCTATGCCGGTAATTCTCGTCGGACAGTTGTTTCGAGCGTATAGATGTTTTTCTTCCCGCTGCATTTTGCGTGCTTCCCGGTTCACTCCCTCATCATTTCGCGCGCTATGATAATTCGCTGGATTTGCGAGGTTCCCTCATAGAGACGGAACAAACGTACATCGCGATAGAATTGCTCGACCGGATAGTCCTGCATATATCCCGAGCCGCCGTGAATCTGCACGGCATTGTCTGCAACCCTTCCAACCATTTCGGAACAAAACAGCTTGCAGCTTGCAGCTTTGCGAATGATATCGACGTTGCTTTCATCAAAGGCCCGTGCGGCATCAAGAACCATGCAACGTCCCGCATAGGCTTCTGTGCTCATATCGGCCAGCATCGCCTGAATCATCTGATGTTCGGCGATACGTTTGCCAAACTGCACGCGGCTGCCGGCAAAGCCGACAGATTCCCCGATCAGACGCTCCGCCATACCGGCGCAGACGGACGATATATGAAGACGCCCGCGATTGAGCACTTTCATGGCGGTCTTGAAACCGCGTCCCTCGACCCCGCCAATTATGCTTGCAGCAGGAACGCGTACATTCTCAAGATAGACGTCACAGGTTTGGGTGCCTCTCTGGCCCATTTTGTGGTCGGGTTTTCCGACTCTGAGGCCGGGCAAATCCCTTTCCACCAGAAAGGCGCTGATTCCCGATGGGCCCGAACCACCCGTACGAGCCATGAGCGTGAAAACTCCGGCAACCGGCGCATTGGTAATGAACCGCTTCGTGCCGTTGATGATATAGCTGTCTCCGTCGCGTTCGGCAGTGGTGCGTACTGCACCGGCATCCGAACCGACATCAGGCTCAGTCAATGCGAATGAACCAATTATCCCGCCACTGGCCAGCCGCGGAAGCCAATATTTCTTCTGGTCGTCTGTGCCATCGGCAATGATGCCCTGAGAGCCGATGCCATTATTGGTACCAATGACGGAGCGAAAGGCTGGTGAGGTATATCCAAGTTCAAACCCGACAAGGACTTCCTCCTCCATCGTCAGGCCAAGACCGCCATACTCTTCCGGGATCGACAAACCGAAGAGGCCCATGGCCCGCATTTCTTCAATGATGTCATCAGGAATACAGTTCGTCTCTTCGACGCGACTTTCCGCCGGTACCAGACGTTCGCGCACGAAACGCCGAACCGTTGTGACAAGCGCCTCGAGTGTTTCCGGATCGCGGATCATCAACTTTCCCTCAAGAAATCGAACAGTTTCCTGCCCGGGGCGGAAACGCTTTTCGATTGCTGAAATCTCCTATTGCTAAGCGAATGTTTCATAGAATATTGTTCAACTCAACATAAAATGAAATTTAATTCCATTATTGGAAGTTCCACCTCGGGAACGATGTGGGGCGGCATGGGGAACAGAATGAGCGAAGCTACTGATGTTGTGATAGAAACCCGTCCGGCTGACGGTGTTGCCCTCCTGGAACTTAACCGCCCTGATGCACTGAATGCCTTGAACATGGATGTGCGCCAGAAACTGGCTGCAGCAGCCGACAGGCTCGTTGAGGACCCGGACATCCGGGTGATCGTCATTGCCGGACGTGGCGGTAATTTCGCTGCGGGTTCAGATGTCAAGGTTTTTGCGCAAACCGGGGCGGGTAGTCTGCTCGCACAGCGCATGCACCGCTATTGGGAAAGCCTCGCCCGTTGTCCCAAACCGGTTATCGCGGCCGTAGAAGGATATGCCCTGGGTGGCGGATGCGAACTGGCAATGCACGCCGACATCATCGTGGCCGCAAGAACCGCCAGTTTCGGCCAGCCAGAAATCAAGCTGGGACTGATGCCCGGAGCAGGCGGCACACAGCGCCTTTTGCGTGCGATCGGCAAGTACAAGACCATGCTGCTCGCATTGACAGGCGAAATGCTTCCGGCAACGGAAGCTGAAAAATACGGACTTGTAAGCCGGCTCTCGCAAGAAGGTGAAGCGCTTGAAGAGGCGTTGAAACTGGCACGGAAAATCGCCCTTATGCCTGCGTTGGCCGCTGAACAGATAAAGGAGGCGGTCATGTACGGCGAGGATGCGCCGCTGGAAACCGCACTCCGGCTGGAGCGCAAGGCATTTCAGCTCCTGTTCGATACGGAAGACAAGCGTGAAGGCATCGATGCATTTTTGACCAAGCGCAAGCCGGCATTCAAAGGGCGCTGAAATGGTCATTGAAACAGTGACTTACGGTCAGATCGCAAAAGTCGCGATCATCGGTTCCGGTATCATGGGAGCAGGCATTGCCGAGACTATGGCATCCGGTGGCATTGACGTCTTGCTCTTCGACCAGATGGCCGACAAGGCAAGTGCGGCCAAGCTCGCCCTCTCGCACCGTTTGCAAAGCCGCGTTGAGCGAGGCAGGATCGGGGCCGATCGGGCGGCACAGATACTGGAACGGATTGTGCCGGTACAGCAACTGGACGAGATCGTTTCATCTGATCTGGTCGTCGAGGCGATCGTTGAAAATCTGACAGTCAAGAAAGAGCTTGTCGCTGCTCTGGAAGCGATTTTACCCCGACAGGCCGTGATAGCGACCAATACGTCCTCCCTTTCGGTGACGGCTATAGCGGCCAGCGCAAAACATCCAGAGCGTATCGCGGGCTTCCATTTTTTCAATCCGGTTCCGTTGATGCGCGTCGTGGAAGTTATCAAGGGCGCACTGACGGGTGATGCGGTGGTGGATGCCCTTAAGGAGCTTGCCTTCAGGGTCGGTCACAGGCCGGTCAGTGCGACTGATACGCCGGGTTTCATCGTCAACCATGCAGGCCGTGCCTACGGAACGGAAGCTTTGGCGATGGTGAAGGAAGGGGTGGCTGATTTTGCAATGATTGACGCCATCCTGCGAGATGCGGCGGGATTTCGCATGGGGCCTTTCGAACTCTTCGATCTGACAGGACTTGATGTGTCCCATCTCGTCATGGAGGAGGTCTACCATCAATATTATGAGGAACCGCGCTATCGCCCGTCGCTGATCACGCGCCGCCGTCTGGAGGCCGGTTTGCTGGGCCGCAAAACCGGGCGGGGCTTCTACGATTATCCAGACAGCAGCGCCGGATCGAATGCAAACACCCAACCGGAAAAAGGGCCTTTGCCGAACGCTGTAAAGATCATCAACGATACGGCGTCTGGTGACATTCACCGCCTTGCCGGGCACGCAAAAGTTCAAATCAGGGAAAATGTCGGGCCGGATGGATTGGTTCTCGCAGGACTTGTCGGAGACGATCTGACATCCGCTGTTGTCAGACTGGGCCTTGATGCGGCCAATGTCATCGGCTTTGACCCGCTTTTCGGCTTTGATACGCACCGGACCCTCGTAGCGTCTCCAGCCAGTAGCGAGAATGCCCGCGCACAGGCCATGGCTCTGGCGACTATCGATGGTGTCAACGCATCCATCGTGAATGACACGTGTGGCACGATCTGCCAGCGCGTTCTGGCGATGATCGTGAATATCGCTGCAGATATTATCCAGCAGAACATCACCTGTACCGATGATCTCGACGCAGCCGTCAAGCTCGGGCTGGGCTATCCACTTGGCCCGCTTGCATGGGGTGATCGCATCGGCGCAGACGTCATCGTCCGTATTCTGGACAGCATTCACGCACGAACACTCGATCCACGATACCGGGCAAGCCTCTGGCTGCGGCGCCGGGCTGAACTTGGGTTGCGACTGGCAGACTACAATTAGGGGAAACTCTCACAATGGCAGAGAAAATTGATCTGAAACCATCGGCACCCTGGTATCGGTTGAATACCACGGACGAGGATTGGCAAAATGCAGAAGCGGCCGATCTGCTGAAATGGTATAGCCAGATGAAGCTGATCCGCCGGTTCGAAGAAAAGATACTTGATTTTGAAAAGGCGGGTCTGGTCCATGGGCCGGCTCACGCGAGCATCGGTCAGGAAGCTGCCGCGGTGGGCGCTATGTCGGTGTTGAAAACCGATGACCAGATCAATGGCACGCACCGTGCCCATCATCAGGTTCTGACAAAGCTGATCAATGCCCGGACACCATCGGAATTCGATATTCTTCAATCTGATTTCACTGATGGAATGAATGACGCGGTTTATCGCCTCATGGCAGAAATCATGGGGTTGAATACCGGCTATTGCGGTGGGCGGGGCGGTTCGATGCATATGCGTGATGCAGCTTCGGGCATTGCCGGAACCAGCGCGATCGTGGGGGGGAACATTCCCCATGCAGCCGGTTATGCTCTGGCAGACAAAATTCTCAACCGGAAAGGCATTTCTGTTGCCTTCTTCGGCGATGGCGCTTCCTTGCAAGGCGCCACTTATGAGGCGATGAATATCGCCGCGCTCTACCGCCTTCCGGTTATTTTTTACGTGGAGAATAATCTCTACGCGGTATCGACCCACATTCAGGACGCAACACGCGAGACCCGCATCGCTTCGCGCGGCCCCATGCTCGGCTTTGCCGGCATAGAATGCGACGGCATGGACATTCTTGCCGTCCATCAGGCGATGCGTGAAGCCTGTCGCATGATCGAGGAGGAGGGTGGCCCTGTCGTCATTGAGGCGCAGTGCTACAGATACCTGCATCAAAGCGGCAGCAAATCGGGTAGCGATTTTGGGTATCGTACGCGTGAAGAAGAAGATGAGTGGAAAAGCCGCGATCCAATCGCTCTTGCCGAACGGCGCTTGAAGGAACTGGGAATTGCTGGCGATGTCGAATTTTCAAGAATTGACGAGCGCGTGACCGCCGCGGTTCAGGCAGCCGGAGAGCGCCTGACCGAAACGGCCCCCGGCAGTAATGTTCTGCGTATTCCCGATGCCCTTTGGCCGTCTGCATCCAGCGTGGACGAGGGGATCGTGGGAGATGGCAACGAATTTTCCGATGTGGAATTTCGCGAGGTTGAAGATTATCAGCCCGACGAATTGGAAAAGATGCGTTTTGCCGCAGCGGCTTCAGATGTCCTTGGACGGGCTATGGAAAAGGACCCGACCATTATCGTCATGGGCGAGGATGTCCATCGTTTCGCCGGTGGTGTGAGCGGCTTTACCAGAAACGCGCTCGAGCATTTTCCCGAACGGGTTCTTGCCATGCCGATCGCCGAAAACGGCTTTACCGGCGTAGCGCTTGGCGCGGCCCTTCGGGGCTTGCGTCCGGTCGTCGAAATCATGTTCGGTGATTTTTGCTTTGTTGCGGCCGATCAGATCGCGAACGGAATTTCAAAAGTCCGTCATATGTTTGGTGACGGTTTTCCAGTCCCCATCGTCATGCGGGTGCGGGTTTCGCCGCACACTGGCTACGGTTCGCAGCATTCCGGTGATCCATCGGCACTGTTCGGGATGTTTCCTGGATGGCGCGTGGTCTCCCCCACAAATGCCTTTGACTATATTGGCCTGATGAACAGCGCGCTGAAATCGAATGATCCCGTTGCTGTCATCGAACATGTCGAATTTTACCAGCGCGAAAGCCTCGTTCCAGGAAATGACAGGGAATATTGTATCCCGCTCGGAAAAGCCAGGATTGTGCGACCGGGTTCTGCCTGCACCGTCCTTGCCACATCCGTCATGGTGCAGGCCTCAGTCAAGGCGGCAGAGGAGGCAGGCATAGATGCCGAAATCATCGATATGCGCAGCCTCGATATGTTCGGAATTGACTGGGCTTTGATCGGAGCTTCTATCGCCAGGACCAACAGGGTGGTGATTGCCGAGCAGGTTGCAAGCGGCTTGTCACTCGGTCGGCATTGGACAGCCGAAATCCAGAAACGTTTCTTCAACGAACTCGACCATGAAGTCCTGCATGTGACGGGGAGTATGGCATCGCCAGTGGTATCGCTGGTTCTGAATAAAGCCGCCCTTGGATCGACCGAAAAAGTTCGGTCGGCCCTTGAGCAGATTACACGTTCCGCATGATAAAAAACGTAAAATACGAGGAGAACAAAATGCTATTCAAGACAATGGGAACAAGGTCCGGATCATTGAAAACATTGCGAAGCCTGATGATGGCGGCAACCTTGCTGACGGCATTCTCGGGCATTGCCTCGGCACAAAGTGCCAATTCGCTTGTTATCGCGCGAAATATGGATATCAACTCGCTCGATCCGCACCGAACCTTCTGCGATACCTGCCAGATTTACGATTCAGCCGTCTATGAGGGCTTGCTTTCACTGGATAAGGACAACAAGGTTGTGCCGGTGCTTGCAGAAAGCTATGCATCCAGTGACGACCAGACCGAGTTCACGTTCAAAATCAATCCGAAGGCCGTATTCTCGGATGGTTCACGGGTGGAAGCAAAAGACGTCAAATGGTCGTGGGAACGGCTTAAAAACGTCAAGGGCAGCCCGTCTTTCCTGGCGGATACTATTGCCTCGATAGAAACACCTGACGAAACAACGGTCGTTGTGAAAACCAGGGCGCCGAATTCGGAGTTCTTCAACGTAGTCGCTTCGCCTTACTTCGGTATCGTGAACAGTGATGTCGCCACGACTGAAGCAAAGGCGGAAAATGGCGCGGATGCCGCAGAAAAAGACAATGCGGAAGCATGGTTTCTCGCGCATTCTGCCGGCAGCGGTCCCTTTGTCCTAAGCGCCTATGAGCCAAATTCCGAGCTTCGCTTGAAGCGAAACGAAAAGTACTGGCGGGAAGCGCCGAAGGTGGATGAAGTCATCTTCCGTCAGGTGAAGGACGCCGTGGCCCAGGCACAGATGCTGGAAAACGGAACAGCAGACATTGCAATGCAAATCGATCCGGAGACGGCCAAGACCTTCCGTAACAAGGACATCAAGGTCGATTCCATCCATTCCTACAATTTCATCTATCTGGCACTCTCGCCCGGTGCAAAATCAAATGCCGTACCGCTGACCGCTGATGTTCGCGAGGCTATTTCTGTCGCGATCGATCGCGAAACGCTGCTGGATTTCATGCTTGGCGATAAAGGCCAGTTGATCGGAACTGCGATCCCGATTGGCTTCCCGGGTGGGACAGGGCAGAAAATTCCCGAATATAATCCCGAAAAGGCCAAGGAGCTGCTCGCCAAGGCCGGTCATCCTGACGGCTTCACGCTGGAAGCCGTCTATCCGAACCTGAATGTCTATGGCGTCGATTTCACCCAGATGATGCAAAAGATCCAGCAGGATCTTTCCCAGATCAATGTAAAGGTCGAGCTACAGCCGGTACCGTTTGCAAGCTGGCGTGAAAAGGTCAATGGCGACGGAATTCCAATGACCGCTGTTTACTATGCGCCGGATTTCTTCGGTACATCCCAATATGTGGATGCATTCGGACTGGCGAAGGGCAGTCTCTGGGCAAAACGGGCCGGGGAGGCACGTGATCCGTCTTTCGTAAACAATGAAATTCCGCAGATCACGGCGGATGCTCTGAAAGCACCGCTGGATGAAGCGGACAAGGTCTGGTTCAAGGCAGGTGAGGCCATGGCATCGGCAAATGTCATCATTCCAATGCTGAGCCCGGACGTTATTCTGGCATATAACAACAGGGTGAACGGCGTGCGCTATTCGGCCTGCTGCAATCTGCCTTTGCTGGAGCTTTCGGTTTCCAAATAAAGCTTTTCCAATGTTTCAGTTGAGAAAAGGAAATGCTCTGTGCGTGAATGGCATCCCATGATCTGAAAACAAAAAGCCACCGATATCGTATCGGTGGCTTTTTTGCCAGGCGGCGTGGACGAGTTGGCAGAGGTATTGAACGAAGCGAGATTCAAGACTGTTTTTGCCAATAGCGGCGAACCCAGATGTCCATTACAATACAGAATAAAGATAAAGCGATCACCAGACCGCCACATGCATAGGCTGTCTTCGGCCAACCATTGATCACGCTCGTCAAGCCGATAAACGTCGCGAAAAAGATCCCAAATATGACGAGCCTTCTTAAGTTCATCATTCCGCCCCCTGGCGATAGCATATCAGCGAGATGACGTACGTCTGACACAGCAGAGACGAAATCACCCCAAGCAAGGCATATCTCGAACCCACGGGCTGGTAATTCCCTGTAGATCAGACCATCGGGTGAAGATCGAATATGATCGCATGGTGCATAAACAACGCGACGCGATCAAGCGAATCTATGGCAGACCAGCTACCCTGATTTTACAACTGTATTCAGCCCCGAGCCGTCTGCCGCTTTGGGGGAGATGCTGTCTCAGGCTACGTGTCGCCTAGTTTGCCACGGAGGCGGAAACTTCCGCCAGGATACGAAGGGACAGCCCGCGCTTTTCCAGATGCGGCATGTGTCCACAAGCATCAAACGCATGGAGCGCGACATTTTCGGGCAGGTTTCGGGTGTAACGGAACGGCAATATCTTGTCCTGTTTGCCATATATGACGCGAACGGGAATTTCGAGCGACGCGAGATCGTCAAGAATGGAGATCGTCTGTGTGCCGTCCGCGAAGAAATGTTCGGAAAATACGATCATGGCATCGCTCAGCTGCTGGTCCTCACGTTGCTGAACAACAGCATTGATGAATGTCTCGGAAATGCTCGCCTTGTTATGAACCAGCTCGTGCAGCCATGGGGTGACGCTTTCCTTCGATTTTGCACGAACAAAGCTCTGGACGAACCCGACATTGATTTCCGGACCAATTCCGGCAGGTGAAAACAATCCCAGAGCGCGAATGTCGATATTGCCACGGTTGGCAAGGCGTACACAGACCGCGGCGCCAAAGGAATGCCCCACAAGGATCGCACGCTGGATATCGAACATCTTAAGCGTGGCCTCTATCATGGCGGCAATAGTGTCGATGTCCTGGACGGCCACCAGTGGGGAAGCGCCATGTGACGGCAGATCAATCGCCAACAAGGGCTGTTGCCATTGAGTGCCGGCAAAAAGCCCCCGCCAGTTGTTATGGTCCGAGGCAAAGCCGTGCAACAGCACGAGTGGCGTCCCTTCACCTTTGCGCAGCCATACGGCATTGAGTATGGATTCGCCTTCCGACCGTGGCTGCCTCGAAGCGACAATAGCTCCAGGAGCGGACGGGAGGCCTTCCAGTGCTGCAATGACATCCTTCTTCTGGATGCGTCCGCCTGGCCCGCTGCCGTCGATCAGGCCCAGGTCGATTCCGGCATCATTGGCCATACGTCTGGCAAGTGGCGTTGCAATGGCTCGTCCATTCTGACCGCTATTTACGGGTGTTCCAGTGGTGGCCGCCGATATATTTGCTGTTGCTGTTTGTGGTGCATTCTGCAGTGTGGACGGTGCGGAAGCTGCCGGGGCTGCCCTGACAGCGTCTCCCTTTGCGAACAGGCTGGCCACGCTCTGGCCAACTTCGATTTCATCAGTAGTGGAAGATTTCAGTATCTTCACCGTTCCAGCATGGGGCGCGTCCACCTCCACGACCGTCTTGTCATTATCTATCTCGAACAGGAGCTGGCCCTGTTTGACCTCGTCACCATCCTTGACGTGCCAGCGCGAAATCGTTCCCGAATTGGTCTCCAGACTGACTTTTGGATATATAATTTCAGTGGCCATGGGGTGTCCTGCAACAATTTGGCTTTCGTAGCCATCAGAATTTCACGGGGGGATGCTCTCTCAAAGGGCCTCTCTGGAATTACCCAGGAGCCGTTCCTGCAGTTCGGCAGCAAGTTCCTTCAAGGCAGGTCCGATCTCGCCGTAACAAAGGCCGCGCGGGGCAATATCGGTAATGCCGCCACAGGTAATTGCGACGAGTTGTGTCCCGTCGGTCGGGCGGAACGGTACCCCAACTGCATTGATATAGCTGTACCAGTCGCCGCAAGAGACAACAAAGCCATCTCGTGCGAAATCATCGAGCGCATGGTTGGTCAGTCGCAGAATTCGTTCCGAATGTTCCGGCTCTGATTGCAGCATTCGCTCCAGCAGAGCATCACGCTGGCTTTCCTCCATACCGGCATAATATGAAAGACCCATTGCGGTCTTCCAGAGAGGGAGCCGCGAGCCGACATTCAGGCGCAGGGAAACGGGATTTTCCGAGCGTGCGTTGGCGATGTAAACCATCTCCTGTTGTTCTCGCAGGCCCATAGCCACGGCAACTCCGGTTTTTTCGGCCAGCTTGCGCATTAGCGGCATCGCAATATGAACAACGACATTAGCGCTAAGACCGGAATAACCGAGTGCAATTGTTGCCGGACCGATACGATAACGCCCGAGCATTTCATCATAGTTGAGATAACCCAGACTGACCAGGGTGGCGGTCAGACGTGAAACCGTTGCTTTGGGAAGCCCCGTGCGATCGATCAGTTCCTGATTGCCCAGCGACAGGTCGTGAGGTGTGAAGCTGCGCAATATCTCCAGCCCGCGCACGAGTGCGCTCGAAACCTGAGCGGAATCTTTTTCCAGGTCCTGCGGCGTCGGTTTCACTCTTTTTCTCACGGCTTCTCCTGGCGTTTTCGGTGCAAGTGCAGAGTTTGGGAAGGGGAAATAACAAAAATGAAATTTAATTCCATTTATATTGACGACTCCCGTTTTGGTTGTCAATACTAAGTACAAGCCGCCGGAGAACGGTAACAAAAATATCCAGACGGGAACCAAGCATGTCGAACTATCTTTTCAGACGTCTCATTGCGATGCCATTCTTGATTTTGGGCATCGTGACAATTGCGTTCGGCCTGACCACGATAACAAAAGGTGATCCGCTCACCTCCATCGTCGCAGAGCAGCAGATGAACAATCCGGAAGTGGTTGCCGCAGCAAAGGCCAAGTGGGGTCTGGATCGCAGCCTGCCGGAGCGTTACTTCATCTACCTGAAAAATCTCGCAGCTGGCGATATGGGCACGTCCTTCGTGACCAAGCGTCCCGTGAGCACAGATTTGCTTGCGCGGCTACCTGCCACCATGGAACTGGTGATCGTGGCGATGATCATCGGGTCGGTGATCGGAATCACACTCGGTATTCTCGCCGCCTATTATCGCGATAGTGTCATCGATCATCTGGCAAGGCTTTTTGCACTGTTCGGATCTTCCTTGCCCGTTTTCTGGCTCGGCCTTGCGGTTCTGTTCGTTTTTTCCGTTCAGTTCGAGATACTGCCAGGGCCGGGCCGGCTCGACCCAAGGATGACGCCACCAGCTGCAGTGACGGGTTTCATGACCATCGACAGTCTGCTGGCAGGTGACGTCGCAGCCTTCCGTGATGCTGTTGCCCACCTGATCCTCCCTTCGATGGTACTCGGCTGGGCGGTTGCCGGTACGATCTCCCGTCTTGTCCGTGCGAACATGCTGGATGTGATCGGGCGGGAATTTATCCTCACGGCACGCGCAAAAGGGGCAGGGGAATTGCGGGTGGTGTTCCGCCATGCATTGCGCAACATCCTGGTGCCGGTTCTGACAGTCGTCAGCTATTCCTTTGCCTATCTCATCACCGGGGCCGTGCTGACTGAAACAATCTTCGCGTGGCCTGGCCTGGGCTCTTATGCCGTTGAGGCAGCCAGAGCGCTCGATTTCCCTGCCATTATCGGTGTGACGATCGTGGGAGGGATCATGTTCCTCATGACGAACCTGTTGACTGACGTCGCCTATGTGGTGGCCAACCCGCGCGTGCGCCTGGGTTAAGGGGGAGTTATGGTTGCTTTATCAAATACGATAACACGCCAGTTCAGAATACCGGGCTGGTTTACACTGCCTCTTCTGATCGGCATTCTCGTCGTCGGTTTCTGGCTCATAGCGACGTTCATTGCGCCATATATGACGCCCTATGATCCACTTCAAATGGCAGGCCGTCGTTTGCAGATGCCAAGCTGGTCCCATTGGCTTGGAACGGATGCTCTTGGTCGCGACGTGTTGGCACGCACACTGTATGGCGCCCGCCATTCGTTGCCGATTGCACTGGTCGTAGTGGTCAGCGCAGTCATCATCGGCGCGCTCGCCGGTGCTGTTGCCGGATATCGAGGCGGTTGGGTCGATGCAGCCATCATGCGGCTCGTTGATATAACACTGTCTTTCCCGCCAATGTTGCTTGCCATGGCCGTGGCCGCGTCGCTCGGCCCCGGTCTGGAGAATGCGGCGATTGCCATGGTCATCGTCTGGTGGCCGGTTTATGCCCGTTTGATGCGGGCACAGGTGCTCGAAGTCCGGGAACGCGAGCATGTCGAAGCTGCCATTGCCGCTGGTGCTGGCAACGGGCGCATTCTTTTCAAGCATATTCTTCCGCTCTGCTGGACCCCCGTATTAATCAGCGCCACCATGGATCTGGGTCAGGTCATTCTGCTGGCCGCTTCACTCAGCTTCATTGGCCTCGGCGCAACGCCGCCCACGCCGGAGTGGGGGTCGATGATCGCTGAAGGCGCAGTCTATTTTTACAATTGGTGGATCGCCATGGGGCCGGGGCTGGCGATTCTGACAATTGTTCTGGGCTTCAATTTCATCGGCGATGGTCTCCGCGACTATTTCGATCCGCGCTCCAGATGATCGGGGAATAAGATGTCAAACCTCAATAAGAGCGCCAGTCTGCTTCGTATAGATAACCTGCGGGTTGGTTTCGGTCGTGATGGATTGATCCTGGATGCAGTGCGGGGCATTAACCTCGAACTTGAACGCGGCGAAGTGCTGGGGATCGTCGGCGAGTCCGGGTCGGGAAAATCCATAGGCATGCTGGCGGCGATTGGACTGGCGCCTCCAAATGCCAAAGTAACCGGCTCGGTTACCTTTCAGGGGCAGGAACTGGTGGGAAGGTCCCGCAGGGAAATGCGCGGTTTAAGGGGTTCAAGGATCGCCATGATCTTTCAGGACCCGCTATCATCGCTGAATCCGGTGATGAAAATCGGCGATCAAATCGTCGAAGCGTTACAACTTCACCAGAAGGGGCTGGGCCGTAAACAGGCGCTTGCGCGTGCGGTGGAATTGCTGGAGCTGGTTTCGATCCCGCAACCCGATCAGCGGATCAAGCAATATCCGCATGAGTTTTCCGGCGGTATGCGCCAGCGTGTCATGATCGCGATGGCCGTCGCCAACAATCCGGATCTTCTTATCGCTGATGAGCCTACCACTGCCCTCGACGTGACCGTTCAGGCACAGATAATGGCAGTCTTGCGCGATCAACAGAACAAGCTGGGCCTGGGACTGATACTCATCACACATGATCTTGGTGTGCTCGCCGGTCATGCCGACAAGGTGGCAGTCGTCTATGCCGGTGAGGTCGTGGAAAAGGCCGGGATATATGAGCTTTTTGAAAACCCGCGTCATCCCTATACACGTGGCCTGATCGCCTCCATTCCAACACTTGGCGATAGCGGCGGAAAGCTTTTTTCCATTGATGGAGCACCTCCGGTCCCCGGTGCATTTCCCCGAGGATGCGCTTTCCATCCCCGCTGTCCCCATGCGCAGGCGATTTGCCGGGAAAAAGCCCCGGACTATGAACGGTTCGAGGAACATATATCGGCGTGCCATTTTGCCGGAAGCTTGCCGCCCTTCAAACGCGACGTCAAAGTAAAACTTATGGAGGGGTGCACTCATGAGTGAAAACTCCACGGCAATTTCATTCTCTCCAACAGGGGCGGAAACCGCACTTTCGGTTCGAAAGCTGCGAAAGAGTTTTCCCGTCAAAGGTGGCACGATCATTCAGCGAGACATTGCCGAGGTCAAAGCCGTCGATGACATTTCGTTCGACTTGCGCAAGGGAGAAACCCTGGGCCTGGTAGGAGAATCCGGTTGCGGAAAGTCCACACTTGGCCGATGCATTCTTCGACTGGTCGAGCCGTCGGATGGGCAAGTCCTTTTCCAGGGTAACGATATTACGAAGCTCAATGCGCGTGAAATGCGCGCTGCGCGCAAGCACCTCCAGTTTGTGTTTCAGGACCCTTTCGCTTCCCTTCATCCGCGTATGCGCATCGAGGAAAGTATCGCGGAGCCGTTGCGCATCAGCGATCTCACGCAGACGCAGCGAAAGGAACGTGTGCAGGAAATGCTGGGTCTTGTGCGGCTCAACCCGGAACATGGCAAACGCTATCCCCATGAGCTTTCCGGCGGGCAGCGCCAGCGCGTCGTGATTGCACGAGCATTGGCGCTCAATCCGCAAGTCATGGTGCTGGATGAGCCCGTCTCTGCACTCGATGTCTCTGTTCAGGCAGGGGTCCTGAACCTCCTTCAGGATATTCAGGCGCAGTTCGGGACGTCTTATGTATTCATCGCCCATGACCTGTCGGTTGTTCGCCATATCTCGCATACCGTCGCCGTCATGTACCTTGGCCGCATCGTGGAAAAGGCTCCCGAAGCCCGGCTTTATGGGCATCCGCTGCACCCTTACACGCAGGCCTTGATGTCGGCTGTGCCTCTGGCCGATCCGGTGATCGAGCGCACGCGGCAGCAGATATTGCTTAAAGGTGACGTGCCAAGTCCGATCAATCCGCCTTCCGGCTGTCCGTTCCGTACCCGTTGCTTCAAGGCGCAGGCAATCTGTGCCGAAGTGAGGCCTGAATTGCAGAGCCGGGGAGGCGGACATGAGGTGGCATGTCACTTTCCGGACGAATGGCGCGCAGCTTCCTGATTTTGTTTCACCAATTTGAACGGGCGACCGCTCGAGAAGGATACGAATTTGAAAATTATGAATGAAATAAAAGAGCCGGGCTTGCCCGAAAGCAATGCGGCGTTGCCACTTGCGGGGATAAAGGTCCTGGACTTGTCGCGGGTGCTCGCCGGGCCCTGGGCGACGATGAGCCTTGCGGACATGGGAGCCGAGGTCTGGAAGATCGAAAACATACAGGGCGGTGACGATACCCGTGCCTGGTCAGTGCCCAACTACAAGGGAGCAAGCACTTATTTTTTGTGTGCCAATCGCGGCAAGAAAAGCCTGGCTCTCGATCTCAAATCCCGTGAAGGGCTGGAAATCATTTACGAACTGGCCAAACAGGCAGACGTGGTTGTCGAGAATTTCCGGGCTGGGACGGTCGAACGGCTGAAGATCGATTACGAAAGCCTGAAAGCGCTCAATCCAGGCATCGTTTATTGCTCGATTTCCGGTTATGGCCAAACCGGCCCGGAGGCTCAGCGACCGGGTTACGATTTCGTCGTGCAGGCAGAATCCGGCCTGATGTCGATTACGGGGCAGGTCGATGGTGAGCCGACGCGTATCGGCGTTGCCATGACCGATATCGTTGCCGGGATGGTTGCCACGCAATCCGTCCTGGCAGCCCTTTATCAGCGCAGGACGACCGGGGTTGGTCAATATATAGACGTTTCACTTTATGAATGTGCGCTTAATACGTTAATCAATGTTGGCAGCGCGCATCTGAACGGGGGCCATGTTCCTGCCCGTTTCGGCAATGCCCACCCAACCGTCGTTCCCTACCAGATTTTCGAATGTTCCGACGGTGCGTTTGCGCTTGCGGTCGGCAATGATCGCCAGTTTGCAATTCTTTGTGAGCAAATCATCGGTCTGCCCGGACTGGCAGCGGACGAGCGTTTCAGAACGGCAAGTGGACGTGCTGTGAACCGGGCCGCCTTGATCCCGCCAATGGCGGAACGCTTTCGGGCAAATACCCGCCAGCACTGGATGTCAGTATGCCTGAAGATGGGCGTCCCTGCCGGGCAGGTAAAAACGGTGCCGGAGGCTTTTGAAAGCCCGAACGTAAAAGCCCGGCATGTGGTGCAAAAACTGGAGAGCGCGTATCTGGGGCCCATCTCGCTGGTGCGCCCCGCGCAAGGTCTGAAAGCGCAGGAAAAGGCTGCCTACAAGGCGCCGCCGATGCTTGGTGAAGACAGTGTCTCTGTACTCGAGAAAGTTCTCGGGCTGGATGAAGAACAGCTGGCTGATTTGATCGCAGCCGGTGTCATTTATCAGTATCAGCCCACCGCTTGCGAATAAGGAAAATGGAAATGCAGACCCAGTATCCAGATGTAAAGCTCTTCATTGACGGAACGTGGCGCGATGGATCGCGTGGCGAAACCATCGAGGTCCTCAATCCCGCGACTGATGAGGTCATTGGCCATATCTCCAAGGCCACGACGTCTGATCTTGACGATGCGCTGGCTGCTGTCGATCGTGGATTTGAGACATGGAGCAAGGTTTCCGCTTTCGACCGCTATAAAGTCATGCGCCGCGCTGCCGACATATTCCGCAGTCGCGGTGAAGAGGTAGCGCGTCTGTTGACGATGGAACAAGGCAAACCGCTCGCCGAAGCGCGGATCGAAGCCTCTGCTGCCTGCGATTTGATTGACTGGTTCGCGGAAGAGGCGCGCCGCAGTTACGGTCGGATCGTACCGCCACGTCAGGCTTATGTCATGCAGGCAGAGGTCAAGGAGCCAGTCGGTCCTGTCGCGGCGTTCACGCCCTGGAACTTTCCAATCAATCAGGCTGTTCGTAAAATTTCGGCAGCTTTGGCGGCGGGGTGCTCCATCCTCCTGAAAGGCGCTGAAGATACCCCCGCTGCCCCTGCAGAACTGGTCAGGGCATTCGCAGAGGCTGGCCTGCCTGATGGCACGATCAACCTTGTCTATGGCGATCCAGCTGAGATTTCCGCCTATCTCATCCCCCACCCGATCATCAAGAAAGTGTCTTTTACAGGTTCTACGCAGGTCGGCAAACAACTGGCGGCACT
Source organism: Brucella cytisi (assembly GCF_038433355.1). Taxonomy (NCBI): domain Bacteria; kingdom Pseudomonadati; phylum Pseudomonadota; class Alphaproteobacteria; order Hyphomicrobiales; family Brucellaceae; genus Brucella; species Brucella cytisi. Next base: position 28,747 of record NZ_JBCAUP010000012.1, on the reverse strand, counting down.
CAGTGGCCTGCACATGAAGCGTGTCACCATGGAACTGGGAGGACACGCGCCGGTCATCATAGCGGCCGACGCCGATGTCGCGCAGGCAATCAAGGTTGTATCTGCGTCGAAGTTCCGAAATGCGGGGCAGGTCTGTATCTCGCCCACCCGCTTCCTGATCGAAAATTCAGTATATGACGAAGTGGTCGAGGGACTGACGGTTTATGCAAAGTCATTGAAGGTCGGAGATGGGCTTGAAGCTGGTACGACGATGGGACCGCTCGTAAATGCCAAACGCGTGAACTCCATGGAACGGCTGGTGCAGGATGCAAGGGAGCACAAGGCACGAGTAGTCACTGGTGGCGAGCGTATTGGTAACCTCGGCAATTTTTTCGAACCAACAATCCTCGCCGATGTGCCAAAAGAAGCTGCTATCATGAACGAGGAGCCGTTTGGCCCGGTAGCGTTGTTGAACAGGTATGATACGCTGGACGAAGCGCTGAGCGAAGCCAATCGTCTGAATTATGGCCTGGCGGCTTATGCATTTACTGGATCGTCGGCAAATGCTGCTCGAATCTCGTCCACGGTTCGCAGTGGAATGATTACCATAAATCATTACGGTCTTGCCCTACCGGAAGTGCCGTTCGGCGGGATCAACGATTCCGGCTATGGGACGGAAGGTGGTGCCGACGCACTTGAAGCCTATCAGAACACGAAATTTGTTACCTTCTTGCAGGCTTGAAACTCTGCATTATGGGAATGCTCTAAGGACCGTATGTTCATTGAGCATTCTCATCTAATATTTGCTCCGCCCTAAGTATCTGATATATTACCGGAAAATAAATTCTACTGTTGAGGAATGCCGGGCAGCCCATTGAGCTGACGCCTGGCGTCGATGAGGCCAGGCAACGACGCCGCGCCGAAGAAGAGGCTACGGCTCCAGCACAGTCTTTGTCCAGTCGCGCAGTCATCTCGACCGCCTAATCACCGGCATCCGCTCCGATCGGCCCTCAGTTCCCGGCGTCCTCATCACCGGGAGCGATCGCTAGCGGATAGCTCGTGCTGCGACCGCCGCCCTGATCTTTCGTCAGGATGTCTCGCTGAACCAGATCGTTGATGTCGCGCAACGCCGCATCGATCGGTGATTGACCAACGCATCAAAGAGCTGGAATCATATAGGGCTTGCCTGATAGAGGGCGCTTGTTAGCTTGGCAGAGTTCGCACGTTGCTAGCGCGAGGCGTTTCGCAACTGGCCGAAGAGCCGCTTCCTTCTTAGCTGCTCTCGACCTTCATGGCGGTCGTTTATCCTGGTCAATGACATCGTTTAAGGTGGACGGTAGGATAGCGGGGGTTTTCGCAAGAATTGCCATCTTCGCGAATAGTCGACTTTGGGTGATGGAATGAATAAGCCAATATTATTCGGCGCTGACTACAGCGTTTATGTCCGCATTTCGCGCCTCGCTCTTCACGAGAAAGGTGTCGATTATGAACTGATCCCTATCGACATATTTGCTCTGGATAAAGTGGCGTCGAACTATCTTGAGAGGCAACCGTTCGGGAAAATTCCGGCGTTCGAACATGATGGTTTTCGCTTGTATGAGACTGGAGCCATTACCCGCTATATCGATGAAGCGTTTCAAGGATCTCCGCTCCAGCCATCGACACCGAAGTTACGGGCTCGTGTGAATCAGATCATCAGCATTGCAGACAACTACATTTACCCTCAGCTGGTTTGGGGAATGTATGTTGAGCTTGTTTCCAAGGCAGTGAAAGGCGAGCCAACTGACGATACCCGAATAGCGACAGCGCGGGCTAATACGCCCGGTTGCCTGAATGTGCTTTCGAGCCTTTTAGGAAATGACACCTGGTTTAGCGGTGATAACATATCGCTCGCTGATCTTTATGTAGCTCCGATGATCGATTACTTCTTGATGGTGCCAGAGGGACCGGAGATGTTCTTTAAAAAAGAGAATCTCGCGGGATGGTGGCATGGCATACGCGTTCGTGAAAGCTTTCGAGCAACGCGTCCCATCAACTAGCGCTTCTGTCGCTGACATTTGCCGCGTTGCTAAACCGCTCTTGGAAGCGGTCACTAATCTAGGCCGTGCACTCATAAATAGGCTAGCTATTTGAATGGATTAGTTATTAAAAGGTCTCGGATTTGGAGGTGTTGGATGTCACATCGCCGCTATGAACTCACAGAACGGGAATGGTCGATTATTGCGCCGCTGCTGCCGCGAGCGGATAGCGTTTTTGGTCATGGACAGTCTTCCCAAGGGTTGAGGATGGTTGCACCAGTGGGCTGAAAGTCCGCGACGTTACGCGTGACGACAGTCATACCGTGTACGAGGGCGGTTGCCGCGATGAGCGCATCCCGTTCACTACGCTTGTCATGAACGTGCAGTCGAGCACATCGCATGGCAACGGCTGTATCAACAGGAAGGGTTCGCTCAACGAATTCAGGCAAAACGTGCTGATCCAACCACGACCGCAACATCTTCCCTTGGCTGAAATCCTTTCGTTCGATCTGACGGATTCCAAGTTCCAGTTCCATGACAGTGATCACGGAAACATATAAATCGGCAGCATCGACGCTTTCAGACCATGCTGTGACTTTCGGATTGGCCATGCCATTCCTGACCTTGCGCAGTTCCGACACCACATTCGTATCAAGGACATACATCATGAGAAGTCGGCCGGCTTGATACCGATAGTCGCCCGAGGCGCTTCAAATTCAATATCAGCAACACCGGGCATTGCCAGTGCATCCGCGATATTGCGCCGCTGTCTCGCTAGTCGTTGATATTCTTCGATGCTCAATAGGACATGCGCGGGCTTACCACGATCTGTGATAAACACCGGTCCATACTTTGTTGCCTTTTTGGCGCGAGTTACGTCTTGGTTCAACTCGCGGCTCGAAAGGGTCGTGATGGTCATACCATACCTCCTATATCGAATTGTTTTGTAGTTATGTTACTACATTAGGTCAGGATTGCAACTCTTTCCAGCCTTCTTGGTGCATTGAGGTTGGCTTGTCCGGCCTCCGATGCAGCCTTCAAGTTGTCGCGGGCCTGTATGGGATTTCGCGGATCGGCTCAAAATCATTAAAGTGCTCTGAGGCACTTTGTTCAGGTCTGGTTTTCCCTCCTGTCTCAATCGACAGTGCGCCATACTCTCCTTTACACCCTCCTATACCTTCGACGCCTTACAACCAGGTTATCTGCCCGCTGTGGGAGTTCCGTAGCTCCACCTTTCACCAGCAGCGCCCAGACGATGCGGGCGAGCTAATTGGCAAGGGCGACGATCACTAGCATACGAAGCTTCCGTGCCAACATGCTTCCAAGCCTGGAGCCCTCTGGCAAACACGGTAGGTGGCTTGCCACACCACTGAACTAACACCGAGAACAAGCAAGCGTCGTAGCGTTCGCTCGCCCATTTTCGATGTTGCGCCGAGCTTCTGCTGTCCGCCGGTAGATCGCTGGAGTGGAGTCAGCCCGAGCCACGCGGCAAAATCTCGACCTTTTTTTGAAGGTCGATTGCTGGAAGTCCTTTATCAGGAACGTATTGATATCGCTTCGACACTTGGTCCGCAGGTTCGAACAATTTTTGAACATTTCCATCTCTCATTTCATTTCCCCGTCAGTTCAATTTCGCAGATGAGCCAGGAGATGCATACAGCGGGCAATGGCGGTACCGGACAAGCAACCGCGGATAGCCGCTATGTTACCGAAGACGTGCCATTCGGTCTTGCGATGACTGCCAAGCTCGGGCGTCTGGTCGGAAAGCCGGCAGAATTACACGAAACCGGTGTAAAGGTCTTCTCGGCCATGTATGGCCGCGACTTTTCCGCTGAAAACGACTTGCTTTCTGCACTCACAATGGATGTCCTTGTGCTCGAAGAACTGGTTTTGCTTTGCAAGAATGGTTATCCTGCAGGCACTTGACCCGTAATGGAAAATCATAGAATGCTTCCGTAATAAAATTGCGGGATTTGGCAATTTTATTGCATTTCTATATTTCTGCCCGTCGCCAGGTCCGGCCACACATCAAGGTGAGAGTTGCGAAATTGAACCAGGATTTTCTTCAGCATTTCCGTCGCGAGCTTGACGGTTTGAAATCCGATGGCCTCTACAAGTCGGAACGCGTCATTACGTCAAAACAGTCGGGCACCATTGAAGTGGCCTCTGGAGAGCGGGTGCTTAATTTTTGCGCCAATAATTATCTCGGGTTGGCTGATAATGAGGAATTGACTGCAGCCGCCAAACAAGCGCTCGACCGCTATGGCTTTGGCATGGCATCGGTGCGCTTTATCTGCGGGACCCAGGAAGAACACAAACAGCTGGAGGCTCGAATTTCGTCCTTCCTCGGAATGGAAGATACCATCCTGTATTCCTCCTGTTTCGATGCCAATGGGGGCTTGTTCGAAACTTTACTGGGTGAAGATGACGCCATCATTTCGGATGCACTCAATCATGCATCGATCATTGACGGTGTCCGGTTGTCCAAAGCTAAACGCTTCCGTTATGCCAATAATGATATGGCATCACTTGAGCAAGAGTTGAAAAAAGCCGAGGGATCGCGCTTCAAGCTGATTGCCACTGATGGTGTTTTTTCCATGGACGGCATCATTGCCAACCTGCAGGGCGTTTGTGATCTGGCGGACAAGTATGGTGCCATAGTCATGGTAGATGACAGCCACGCCGTCGGTTTTGTCGGCGAAAACGGTCGCGGTTCAGCGGAATATTGCGGGGTAGAGGGACGGGTCGGAATTATCACCGGCACACTTGGCAAGGCGCTGGGCGGTGCGTCGGGCGGTTATACCTCGGCCAAGGCGGAAGTCGTCGACTGGCTGCGTCAACGCTCACGTCCCTATCTGTTCTCCAATACGCTTGCGCCTGTCATTGCGGCCGCTTCATTGAAGGTCTTTGATCTGATCGAACAGGGCGGAGATTTGCGTAACCGGCTCAAGGCTAATGCCGAACTGTTTCGTCGAGAAATGACCAGGCTGGGTTTCACTTTGGCAGGGGGAGATCACCCCATCATTCCGGTAATGCTGGGCGACGCGGTGCTTGCGCAGGAAATGGCCGCACGGATGCTGGACAAGGGCGTTTATGTCATAGGTTTTTCTTTTCCGGTTGTGCCGAAGGGGCAGGCGCGTATTCGTACGCAGATGTCGGCTGCCCACTCAGAGCAGGATGTGCGCCAGGCCATTGCAGTGTTTGAACAGGTCGGCCGCGATCTCGGTATTATCCAGGGAGCCTGATATGACCAATATGATGAAAGCACTGGTGAAGGCCAGGCCGGAACCTGGCCTTTGGATGGAGCATGTGCCGGTTCCCGAGATCGGCCCCAATGATGTGCTGATCAAAGTCAAGAAATCGGCGATCTGCGGTACTGATGTGCATATTTGGAACTGGGATCAATGGGCGCAGAAGACCATTCCCGTCCCAATGGTAGTCGGTCATGAGTTCATGGGTGAGATTGTCGAGATCGGATCGGCGGTCACGAAGTATAAGGTTGGTGAGCGCGTTTCAGGTGAGGGCCATATTGTGTGCGGCAAATGTCGCAATTGCCGTGCCGGTCGGGGGCATTTGTGCCGTAATACGTTGGGAGTTGGGGTTAATCGACCGGGTTCCTTTGGTGAGTTTTTCTGCCTGCCTGAATATAACGTTGTCGCTATTCCCGAAGATGTGCCAGATGAAGTCGCCGCCATTTTCGATCCCTTTGGCAATGCGGTTCATACAGCGCTTTCCTTTGACATGATCGGTGAGGATGTGCTGGTCACTGGTGCGGGGCCGATCGGTATCATGGGTGCCATGGTTGCCAAGCGTTCCGGTGCCCGCAAGGTGGTGATCACCGATATTAATCCGATAAGGCTAGAACTGGCCCGTAAGATCGGTATTGATCATGTGGTTGATGCTTCAAAAGACAATCTTGCCGATGTGATGAAATCAATTGGCATGTCGGAAGGTTTTGATGTTGGGTTGGAAATGTCGGGCGCCGCTTCCGCTTTCAGAGATATGATCGACAAGATGAACAACGGCGGCAAAATTGCCATTCTTGGTATTCCCGCGGCCGGTTTCGAGATCGACTGGAACAAAGTCATATTCAAGATGCTGACGTTGAAAGGCATCTATGGCCGTGAAATGTTCGAGACATGGTACAAAATGATTGCATTTGTCCAGGGCGGGCTTGATCTGGCGCCAGTCATTACCCATCGCATTCCTGTCACTGAATTTCGCGACGGGTTTGAAGCAATGCGTTCTGGCAACTCTGGTAAAGTTATCATGGATTGGCATTGAGGTCATTGGAGACCGCAAATCCCGTTTCGCTATTCATTCTTCGCGCCGGGGCATGAAGCGTGTACCTCCGGACTTTTCGAGAAGGCGCACGAGGTTCTGGCCGCCTTCCATCATATCGGCCTGAATGGATTCCCGCACCTTGTCCGATCGGCGTTGTCGAAGATATTTCAAAACCGCCAAATGCTGATGTTCCGCCGGGTATGTTGGCGGGGCATCTGGATAATGAAAGTTCAAAAGAGGGCCGTTGCGCATCCATATATCATCGAGAATGGCCAGCACTTCGGGCAGTTCGGAGGCGTCGTACAAACCTCGATGAAACTGCCAGTTCGCCTTGACAGCGTCCGACCAACGCCGCTCTTGCTCAGCGCGGATCAACTCTTCATGGACGACCTCAATCCGATCAATAGCAGATTCGGAAATTCGCGTTGTGGCATGTTCTGCCGCAAGCCCTTCCAGAAAAAGTCGCACCGTGCGAAGCTCGATATACTGTTTGGCCGTCATGTGGGCGACGATGATGGACTTGCCAGCTTGCATTTCCAGCGCGCGACCCCGCACGAGCTGCATCAAGGCTTCGCGTATTGGTGTCTCTGAAACACTCATTGCTGCTGCCAGTTCCCGGATCTTGAACCGGTGACCGGGCCAAAAACGCCCTTCCATCAGCGCTTGCCGAAGGTTGTTGTAAACCAGCCCGGTCAGGCTGTCTCGGGCAACAGGCCCAACCCCCTTTTCGTTCTCACCGGACGGCTGTTCAATATCGCTCATCATTCAATCTCGGTTCAAATCATTCAGTTTCCGCATATCATATAGATGAGGCGCCGCCCACGTTAATCTAAAAAGGCAATCTCCTGTGCCGAGTACGGAGGTATGCGTTGGAATACCAAGGCGATCCGGTTCAGGTTGGTCCTATGAAAAGTGAGCAGGCAGAAGCTCCAACTATTTACTCTGGCGTATTTCCCGTTGTGAGGACAATTCTCCTTTTTCTGGAATATCCCCAGCCGAGGGAGATGAGTACCGCAGCGTTGTTACTGGAATTCACATGACCACGAAATAGCGCTTGCGTCCGACATTTAAATATATGATATATCATAATTCTAGGCAGAGCAATCTGACGGCGCAATTATTCGGGCAATGACCCGGACACCTCATCCGGCTCTCACCAAAGAGTAAAGGAGCCTTCATGCAGAAGCGCTGTCCATATTCCGGGGCGCAAGTGGACGGAGCGTGCTCGTGGGTAAAGAGCGCACCGCGGAATTTTCGAAGCGGTTATCGAAAAGATGCGCCTGAAAGCAAATGGATGGTGCGGTTCGAACGGCACCATACTGACCAGAATCGCCATGATGGCTGTGGGAGGAGCTAGAATGATTATCGTTACCGGCGCAACGCATGGTATTGGCCGAGCTTGCGCGGAGCTGCTGGTTGGCCGGGGGCATCGTGTCCTGGCAACCGGGCGAGATGCCGAGGCAGGCGAACAACTGGCGGCTTCCAGTGAAATGATCAGTTTCATACAAGGCGACGTCGGATGCGAGAATGATTGCCGCCGCGTCGTTGAAGAAGCGCTTTGTCTTGGCGATGGAAGCATTACCGGGCTCGTCAACAATGCAGGTGTCGGGCGCCGGATGCCGTTTGGCGCCGCAGGTAGTGCTGATTGGGACGAAGTGATGAGCATCAATGCCCGTAGCGCCTTCCTCTTTACACGCCATGCGCTGGAAGGATTGAGAAAGGCACGTGGTTCTGTCGTCAACATTGCCAGCGTCGCGGGTAAGCAGGGCGAGGAAGGCCTCGCCATATACTGTGCGTCGAAAGCGGCAGTCATCGGGTTAACGCAAGCACTCGCGCTGGAATTCGGCGACGAGATCCGCTTTAACGCTATCTGTCCGGGACAGATTGCAACGCGTATGATGCAGAAGGTTCTGTCCAATCCTCTCCGCAAGCGCCAGCTCGAACAGCGCATTCCAGCAGGCCGTGTTGGTCAACCGCGGGAGGTCGCGGAAGTTGTGGCATGGCTACTTTCGGACGCCTCTTCTTATGTCAATGGAGTTGTCATGAGCGTAGATGGCGGGGAAACCGCGGGACTTATGACACCGGAACCGGTTACCTGATCGTTTCCCCGTCAGTACCAGGAAACCTCGACCGCATAATTTTAAGCACAATCGCCTTTGCCGTTTCTTCTCAGGCGGGTTTGTGCTTCCACGCGCAAGATGAGCTTGAAGGTGTAATGATGGAAATTACTGGCAAGACGCAGATAATGCTGATGTTGGCTGACCCGGTGGGCCATATACGGGGATCGGCCCTCATCAACGATCATTTTGATAAGATGGGATTGGATGTGGCGATTGTTCCGCTACACGTCGCGCCGGAGGACTTGTCTGCAAGTTTGCATATGATCAGTCGCATCAAGAATGTTGTTGGTCTGGGCATTACTATTCCCCATAAGATCGCGGCGGTTTCGCTGATGGACGAACTGACCGATACGGCTCGCCGTCTAGGCGCGGTAAATTTTGTACGCCGGAACGCAGATGGAACGTTTACTGGACACAACATAGATGGCGAGGGCTTCATTTGCGGTTTGCGGAAGAATGGCTTTTTGCCGGAGGGCAAGAAGGCCATGATGGTCGGCACGGGCGGTGTCGGTCGTGCCATTGCTTTCGCCTTGGTAGAGGCAGGCGTTGCGGAGCTGCTCATCGCCAACCGCACCCATGAAAAGGCGCAGGAACTGGCAGCGGACATTGTGAAAGCCATTCCTCATGCTTCTGCGCACGCAGTGGCGGTCAATGCAAAAGATAAATTCGATGATCTCGACCTTCTCATCAATGCGACCTCTCTCGGCATGCACGCGGGCGAACCATTGCCGCTCGATCTTGCCGGATTGAGGGAGGAAACTACAGTTGCCGAAGTCATCATCCATCCGAAAATGACGCCTCTACTGGAAATTGCCTCGAAGCGGGGATGCCGGATCGTCACCGGCGACGCCATGCTTCTTCCACAACCCGAACTGGTCGCGAAGTTTGTGTGTTGTGCATAGACGTTTTAGTGCAGCATCGGGCTCATGTTTGAGCAGCGAACGTTTTGCGACCTTGACATTCCGATGTCACCTGAACTGGAAATCAGCTATAACGCTGTTGCTGCCTATCGCTCCATCAAGTTATGCGATTGCATATCGTGATATGAAATATCATTCATGTACAATAAGTTGGAACCATGTATCCAAAAAACGGCTTCGCTTTAATCCATCCAGATAAACCAGAAGCTCCGGCCCAAGCTCGACAGGTTGCAATGATGCAACGTCGGTAGGGCTTGTTTCCGATACAAGGCCAGTTTCTTGAAGGATCGCTTGACCGTTAGAAGACAGAAGAAATGTGATCGCCTGTTCCGCGATGTTTGCGTGTCTACTTCGATCCGGGATGAGCGCGGTCCAGGGTAGAGCGACAACGTAATCCTGTGGTATGATCACTGTAAAATTTCGTGCGTCATATTGCCATTTGCTCACGTCTGACAACGACACGTTATAGGCAAGATCGATGCTGCCAGCTGACAACGCTTGTAACAGTTCTTCACTCGTATCGAAAATTCGCGCTTGTGATGCGCCGAAGGCGCGGACGATACGCCAGAACAGCGGTGATCGGATCGAATCCTGAGCTGCCAGTGTGTAACTGACATTATCAATGCCAATATTGACGACCCCGACACGGCGTTGAAAACGCGGTGCGTTTTGCTCCAACAATCGTGCAAGTTCAATGCGTGTCGTTGGCAGTTCATTGTCGAGCGCGCGACGCCTGACAACGCTCACCGCTGGATCGAAACCGATGCTGAACAATTCGCTACGCCAATGAGCTTGTGGTGTTAAACCTGCATTGCGAACAATTCCATTTCTTGGTTGCGCGCCGCCTTCATTGGCGATGAGCACCGCAAGATCGGGCGTCGAAAGGATAACGAGATCGGCGGTGCTCGCTTCTTCAGCGCCAGCAAGAAGCCGCGAAGTCCATTCACCCGGTCTGATCTGCCGATAAGCAATGTTCACACCGGGCAGTTGACGCGCAAGACCAGCCTGTACGGGGGCTATGGTTTCGGGTGCGATGTCGCCGACAATCTGAAATTCGGGTTTTGAAACCGGGTCATTTTGCGCATGCGTGTTATGCCATGAAGGAACAATCAATATCAGAACGGCACAGAATTGCAGGATAATGCGTTTCATGCGCGCTGCTCCGGTGTCGTTGCGGGCAATGTCACCAGCACGCTTGTTCCACCACCTTCGCGGTCACGCAGTTTAATCTGGCCGCCCAACGCTTCCGTAACCATTTTTGCTATCGACAAACCAAGGCCGGAACCGGGCTTTGATTGATCCGCTCGGACGAAACGCTCGAAGACACGGTCTTTCATGTCGGTCGCAAGCCCTGCGCCTCTGTCATGAACACCAAGGGTGATCGTAGCTCCATTCTGGCTAAGGCTGATAGTAACAGGGCCGCGCGCATGAATAAGTGCGTTTTCGACGATATTGCGGATCATTTCTCTGAGGCTGATGGTTTCGCCATTCACATAGAGCGGCTCATCGGGCATATCAAAGCTGATGGTTTGTTGCAAATCGAAATAACTGCCTTCAGCGCGCAGTCTTCGGACTGCTTCCTGTGTAACCTGCCGCAGATCGAGCGTTTCGAGTCTCCGTGACTGAATACTGTGTAGTGTAGTCGCCTCAGATAAAAGCTGATTTGCAAGAAGACTTGCGCTTATGGAATTGGCATGGACACGGGCAAGGATTTCTTTTTGCCGGTCTGGATCAGTTTCTTCGAGCGACAGTTCGGTCAGGGCACGCAAGGCGGTAAGTGGGGTCCGCATCTGATGAGCTGCATCGGCTGTGACCAGCTTTAATCCGGCAAGCACATCGTTCAGCCGCCCCATGAAATCATTGAGCGCTGTGACAAGTGCGCTGACTTCCTTGGGAATAGGACCAGCAACCGGGTTAAGGTCGGATGAGGAGCGCTGGCGCAGATCAGACTCAACCGTCCGCAGCGGTCTGAATGCAAACCGGATTGCGAGCCAGATAAGGACCAGTGCGAGCAAAGCCACTCCAAGCGCAGGCAAGAGAGTGTTGAGGCTTAGTTGCAAGGTTAGCTGCCTCCGCGCTTCGCGCGTTTCACCCACCAGAACATCGACCCAGCCGCCGCCTCTTGCGTCGCTGTGATAGCGTGCGACTGCGGCAATTCGTATTTTTTCACCGCGATAAACACTGTCACTGAGGCGAACGCGGCTATTGTTGCCATGCGGAATTTCGAGCCCGAGAGTAGGCGAACCGGTCAGGAGGCTGCCATCGGGTGCCACGACACGATAGAAAATGCGATTGAGGCGCGAAGTGCCCAAAATGGAAAAGGCCGAGTGTGGAAGATCGACGCTGAGCGCACCATCCTGCAGAGTTATCGTGTCTGCGATCGATAGGGCCGCCGCCCCAAGAACACGGTCAAATGCTTCATCGGCTGCACGATGCGCATACCAGCGGCCAAGAAAGAAGAGCAGAACGGTGACGGCAAGCAGCGTCAATCCACTGCCCACCAAAATGCGGCGCTGGATCGAATATTCCCTGTTTGCGGCTCCTTTGACCATCAGAGTTGCGGCGCTTTAAGCCGGAGCAAATAACCCACGCCGCGTTGTGTAACAATCTCAACTTTGCTGTTCTCGAGCTTCTTCCGCACGCGTGAAACCAGCAGTTCGATAGCATTGGGTGTGCCGGTATCTTCATGGCCAAACAGTTTCAGAACCAGCATATCTTTTGGAACCGTGACATTGAAACGGGTGGCAAGCATTTCCAGAACGTCGAATTCCCGCCGCCCGAAATCCAGTGGATCGTCCCCCTGCATCACTGACCTTTGTGTCAGGTTGATCGATAATTCGCCGATCCGCAAAACTGGTTGCGCCACGCCCATATGCCGTCGTGCGACTGCTCTGATACGGGCAACAAGCTCCCTGAGATCGAAGGGTTTGACCAGATAATCATCAGCGCCAAGCTCGAGAAGATCGATCTTGTCGGCAATCTGATTGCGCGCTGTGATTACCAATACCGGGCATGACAAGGATTGTTCTCGCATACTGCGCAGGATGGCAAAACCGTCACGTCCGGGAAGGTTGATGTCGAGTACGACCAGATCAAAGGAGCCATTCACAGCCAGATCTTCCCCCTGTATGCCATCATAGACAGTCGTGACAGAGTGGCCTTCTTTTTCAAGCTTTGAAGCAATAGCAAACGCAATATCGATTGTGTCTTCTACAAGAAGGATACGCATGTGGTGTTCGACGATTCTATTCAAGGTTTTCGGGACGACAGGATTCTGACAGTTAAAATTGCTAGTATCTGAGACAATACGGGATGAGGCTGTGGCGCTTGTATCATAGCAAGTGTCCAGGGAGGAAAAAATGTTTTGGTGCGGGTTGGCATGTCGTATCGGCATGACCTTGTTTGGGCTTCAGCTGTGCATCGCTTATGCGAATGCCACTGATGCTGCTTGTGCTTATCGTGGTGCGCTGGACGAGCGCTATTGCGACGAGAACCGCGACCTTGTCGCAGATACTCCCAAAGACGCTTCCCAGTGGCGTGATCCGCAAACACTCGTATGGGCTTATTCGCCCATCGAAGACCCGGCGGTTTATGCGCGGCTCTTCAAGCCGTTCACCCAGCATCTTGAAGCCTGCCTTGGACGGCAGATCATTTATTATCCGATTCAGTCCAGTGCTGATGAAGTTGAGGCGATGCGTTCAGGACGCTTGCATTTTGCCGGATTCTCTACAGGACCGACAATTGAGGCAGTCAATCGCGCGGGTGCTGTTCCTTTTGCCGCCAAAGGCACTGGTGATCAGATGCGCGGCTATCGGCTGGTCGCGGTCGTGCGCGCGGACTCGCCCTATCAAAAGCTGGGTGATATTAAAGGACATCGCGTCGCCCATGCATCATTGTTCTCGAATTCTGGCAATGTCGCGCCACGCGCACTCTTCCCAAAAGAAGGCCTCACGCCGGGGCAAGACTATCCGCCTATCATGTCAGGCGGGCACGATAAATCGATCCTCGGCGTTGTCGCCGGTGATTACGATATGGCGGCTGTAGCCTCCGATGTGCTTGAACGCATGATCGAGCGGGGGCTTGTGAAGCGTGATGCGGTTCGTCTGATTTATCAGAGCGACCTGTTTCCAACCTCCTCATTTGCCTATGCTCACAATCTTGCGCCGTATCTCGTGGCGGAGATGAAGCGCTGCTTCTTCAACTTCACATTCACGCCTGAAATGAGAGCCGAGTTTCAGGGTGACGATCACTTTATTCCCATAGATTACGCAGCCGCGTGGTCCCTGGTGCGCGAGGTGAGCGAGAAGGCTGGCGCACCGCCTCCATAATTCGCTTCACAGCAAGCGACCAATTCGCATGGCATGTCTCTGAGTGCCAGCTCCCGCAGCAAGCCAGAACACAGTCAACTGCAACCCGATTGGGTTACGGTGGGGTCACTTCGGCTCAAAGTGGATAAAATAATGAGCTTTTACAAGCAACTAACCTACAAATACAAGGTCTATAATGCCGACCCCACGACACTGATCGGGATTATTCTGGCAATCGCTTTTGCTTATCTGATTGCAGCGCCAATCGTGCTGCTTTTGTCAGATGCAATGATTGTCCAATTTGCTGATCGGGCACGCTCGGGCCAGCAGATTGGTGAAGTGACCTTCTATTATCTCAACCGTGCGTTCTTCTCAGCGATTTCGACGGATGTGTTCTGGCGTCCGCTTTGGAACACAGCAATCATCGCACTTGGTTCGATTGCCTTTGCGCTTGTCACGGGCATTCCGCTGGCATGGCTTTTGAGCCGCACAAACTTACCGGGCAAGAAGTGGTTCTCGACAGCATTGATCGTTCCTTACATGCTGCCGTCGTGGACCTTCGCGTTGGCTTGGCTGACGCTGTTTAAAAATCGCACCACCGGTGGTCAGCCAAGCTGGATGGAAGCTTTGGGCTTCTCGCCACCTGATTGGCTTGCTTACGGCATGTTGCCAATCACACTCATTCTGGCCATGCACTATACGCCATTCGTGATCCTGCTTTTCGGCAATGCGTTGCGGCAGTTTGATTCCACGCTTGAAGATTCAGCCCGTGTCATGGGCGCAGGCAAATTGCTGATCGCGCGTCGCATCATTCTTCCATTGATGCTGCCCTCGCTTGTGTCGGCTTCAACGCTGATCTTCGCCAAATGTCTCGGTGACTTCGGTGTCGCCTATATTCTTGGCGTGCCGGTTGGCTTTGACGTGCTGGCGACGTCTCTCTTCCGCGCAATTTCGACCAGTCAGGCCGGCATGAGTGCCGTTCTTGCGGCAACCATTGTCGTGCTCGGGAGCATTTCGATCTTCCTCGATATGTATCTGCTCAAGGAAGCGCGCCGTTTCGTCACTATTGGCAACAAGGGTTCTATGAATCGTCAGACAGACCTCAGACGCTTCCGTGTGCCTGCGTTCAGCTTTGCCGCACTCATGTTCGTTGTCAGCGCGTTCATTCCGCTAATGGCGCTTCTGCTGACGACGGTTATGCGCGTGCCCGGCGTTTTCACACTTGATAATTTCACGCTGGATTTCTGGATCGGCACCGATCTTAACACCACTGCGATGAGCAATGGCATCCTCCTGACCGGGGAGTTCTGGAAAGCGACCTGGAACACGCTCTGGATCGTCGGCTCGGCTGCCTTGGGTGCGGGGCTGCTGGGTCTTCTGGTCGGTTATGTCGTGGCTCGCACGCCGGTTTCGCTTGTCGGCACGTTTCTGCGTCAGGTGACATTCCTGCCTTATCTGGTTCCGGGCATTGCATTTGCTGCAGCCTATCTCACGATGTTTGCAGTGCAGCGTGGTCCGCTTCCAGCCCTTTACGGAACGCCGATCCTGTTGGTCCTCGCGATCCTTGCCGATCAGATGCCATTCGCATCGCGTGCGGGTATCTCGGCGATGATGCAGCTTGGCAAAGCGCCTGAAGAAGCGGCCCAGATCGTGGGTGCCGGTTTCTGGCGTCGTCTGGTTTCGATTGTAGCGCCGATCCAGAAAGGCTCACTGGTTTCAGGTATTCTGTTGCCGTTTATCTCTGGCATCAAAGGCTTGAGCCTCGTTGTCGTGCTGGCTGTGCCGGGCACGGATGTTCTCACCACTTATGCATTGCGCCTCGTGGATTACAGCTACAGCCAGGCCGCAAATGCAGTCGTTCTGATGATCTGCGTCATCGCCTTTGGCGGCACGGTCATCGTTCAAAAACTCACCAACAGCAAATTGTCTGACGGATTGGGAGGCAAATAATGTCGAGCATTACAATTCGCGATGTCAGAAAGAGCTACGGCAAAGCCGCCCGCGCCGCAGTTGAAAAGCTTTCACTCGAAATTCCAAAGTCGGAGTTTCTCTGCCTGCTTGGACCTTCTGGCTGCGGCAAGACGACGACGCTGCGCATGATTGCAGGTCTTGAATACCCAACCGAAGGTCAGATCCTCGTTGATGGTCAGAAGATCGTGTCGGTCGATGACGGCATTTATGTGCCGCCAGAAAAGCGTGGCATGGGGCTGGTGTTCCAGAACTATGCCCTTTGGCCGCATATGACGGTTGAACAAAATGTCGAGTTCGGTTTGAAGCTGCATAAGGTCGCCAAGGCTGAGCGTCAGCGTATTGTCAACGACGTTCTGCAGAAGCTTGGCATCGAGCGTTATCACGACCGTTTGCCAGCACAGATGTCTGGCGGTCAGCAGCAGCGCGTAGCGCTTGCGCGTATGCTGGCGCTTAAGCCCGATATTATTCTGCTCGACGAACCACTTTCCAATCTCGATGCGAAGCTGCGTCTTGAAATGCGCGCGGAACTCAAGCGTATTCATCAGGAAATGGGCTCGACGGTCGTATTCGTAACCCACGATCAATGGGAGGCCATGACATTGGCAACCACGATTGCGGTGATGAGCGAAGGCGAGTTGCAACAGCTTGGCACGCCTGACGACATTTACGAGCGCCCGGCCAATCGCTTTGTGGCCGAATTCATCGGCAATCTGCCGATCAATATCATCGAGCTTAACGACAGCAATAACGGTGCGCTGGCGACATGGGCACGCGATTACCTCAAGGCGCAGGGCATTGCGGCAAGCAATGTCGGTTCCGTCGGTATTCGGCCGGAATCCGTTCGTCTCAGCCATAAGCCTGTCGAGCACGGATGTGTGGCCAAAGTGGTCGATATCGTGCCCACCGGTGGTAGCTGGATCGTCGAAATGTCAATTCATGGCGAGCAGTATTTTGCAATCGCTGCAGATGCTCCAGCCCGGAAGGCTGGCGATGAAATCTGGTTCCATGTCGAACGGAGCCACGTCCATGTGTTCTGCAAAGAAGGCAAGCGCATCAGCGACTGAAAAGAGGCGCATCGAATGCGCGTCGATGCTTTCACTTTCAAACAATAATCATCAACGTTGGAGGAAATAATGAGTTCAACCATTCGCAAATGTGCGGCCCTTTCATTGAGCGCCGCACTTCTGGCAAGCACGGCTGCCTTCGCAGAGCCTGTCGCTGAAATCGGTATCAAGGATGCGGATTATTCGCTCGAAGCACTGATTGAAGCGGCCAGGAAAGAGCCTGGCATTACCGTTGTGGATGCCACTGGCAAGATCGTCACCATGGCTGAAGCCTTCACCGCAAAATACGGTGTGAAGGCTACAGGCGTGAAGATGAACGGCCAGAACCAGGAGCAGGTCATTCTGCGCGAAGCGGCTGCGAACAATGTTCGCACGGACGTCTTCAACATGAGCAATCTGCCGTCAGTTACGTCGGAAATCATCGTTCAGGGCGCAGGTCTCAGCTGGCTTCCCGTCGATCTCAAGGGTCAGGTGCCCGTGGAATATCAGAACCCGGCAATCACCAGCCTTAACCCATGGGTGTGGGCCTATAACTCGGATGTCCATGGCGATAAGTGTCCGATCGACAATATCTGGGCATTGACCACGGAAGAATGGAAGGGCCGCATTGCTATCCCTGATCCGCTACTGCGCAACGAAACCATGTTCTGGTTCAATCAGATTGCCGAGCATGATGATGAAGCCATGCGCAAGGCATATGAAGAGTTCTTCGGTGAGCCTCTGAAAACTGACGAAGCAAGCGCGACTGCTGAGTGGGTCAAGCGCTTCGCAAAGAACCGCCCGAGCGTTACGCGGAGCGATACGGAAGTCGGTCCGATCATCGGTGCAAAGGGGCAGGAAAAGCCATTTATGGGCTTCCTCAGCACCTCGATTTTCCGTGATGCCAAGAAGAATGGCTACTCGATGGGCATTTGTACAGGCATGAAACCCTGGGCCGGACAGCTTACTCCACGCGTTGCCGTTATCGCATCGGGTACGAAAAGCCCGAATGCGTCGAAGCTCTTCGTGCATTACATGATGACGGAAGAGGGCATGGCTCCGCAGTTGGCAGACGGAAAGATTTCGTCGAACAAGGACGCGAAGATTCCAGAAAGCGAGGTGTCTGGCATCGTGAAAGTCATCGACCAGCTCTATGTTCCACATTCCGAGACCGCTGAAAGCGACTATTCAAAGCTTCAGGATTGGCAGGATTTCTGGACCATCAATTCGCGCTAAGTCGCGATTGAGTTCGTCTAAACCGACCATGCGGCGACGCAAAAATTGGTCACGCTGCGCGGGTATGAGACCGCCGGGAGGGCGCAGTCCAAGCGGAGGCTCACACGCGCGCGACGATTTTTTGAGGTGAATTTTAGCCAGCCTTTCCGGCGCGGCTGTTGCTGTTCATTTCAAGGATATTGACGTGGCGATCGATGCTCCAGCCGGCACAGGTTCAGATGTTTGACCGCGTCGAACCCAATGGCGGCGAGTTGGATTGCCTGCTTCACCGCCACATGCAGAGCTCGCCGCGTCAGTGTGCGCAAGGATCAACACGCTTTTAACTGACCGAAAATTTGCGACACAGCCGATGGCTGCGCACGAATGTACGCAGCCCCGTTGTTCAGTGCAGTGAGGTGCTTGCTGCAAGCCGTTCATCCTTGTTGTGTAGTGCGAAGCGGTCGATCATGTCAGCACTCGCTTCGTTGAAGCCGAGGACCTCGACCTCGTCACCCCCCTGACGGAACTTCAATACGATCTTGTCCAACGCGCCAACTGCAGTGATGTCCCAGAGATGGGCTTTTGTGAGATCTATGATGATCCGCTTACCCTTCTCTGTGAATTCGAACGCATGGATGAAAGCTTCTGCCGATGCAAAAAAGACCTGCCCCTCAACGACATAGTTGACACTGTTTTGTTTTGCGTCCTCCTTCCGCGTGACCCTGAACAGTCGTGCCACCTTGCCAGCAAAAAAAATGCCAGACAGCAGGACGCCGACGATCACGCCCTTTGCCAGATCATGTGTTGCGACGACAGTGGTGACTGTCGCCAGCATCACAACGGAGGACGGAAGCGGGTGGCGTCTCAGGTCGAGGATCGACTGCCAGGAGAACGTACCAATGGAAACCATAATCATGACTGCAACAAGCGCGGCCATCGGAATGATCCGGACGAGGTCGTTGAGAACGACGATCAGGAAGAGCAGGAAGGCGCCTGCCACAAACGTCGAAAGCCGTCCGCGGCCACCTGATGTCACGTTGATGACTGACTGGCCAATCATGGCACAGCCGCCCATGCCACCTATCAATGCCGATGCAATATTTCCGGCGCCCTGACCAACACATTCCTGGCTCTTGTTGCTCGGCGTGTCAGTCATATCGTCGACGATCTGCGCGGTGAGCAGCGATTCCAGCAGACCGACAGCGGCGAGCGTGACCGAATATGGGAAGATGATCTGCAGCGTCTCCAAGGTCAGCGGTACCTGAGGAAGCATGAGGAAGGGGATCGAAGACGGAAGTTCACCGAGGTTGCCGACGGTGCGCAGGTCCATGCCAAACCACCACGCCGCGGTCGTAAGGACTGCGATGGCCACGAGCGGCGATGGAATAGCCCTGGTCAAGTAGGGGAAGAGGTAGATGATGGCGAGGCCGCACGCGATCATCGCGTAGGTCAGCGTCGGAACTCCAATGAGTTCGGGCAACTGGGCCATGAAGATCAGGATCGCAAGTGCGTTGACGAAGCCCGTAATGACTGATCGGGAGACGAAGCGCATAACGCGGCCGAGCTTGAGCCAACCCGCGACGATCTGAATGATGCCCATCAGAATAGTTGCGGCAAACAGATACTGAAGGCCGTGCTCCTTAACCAATGTAACCATTACAACCGCGGTTGCGGCCGTGGCGGCAGAGATCATGCCCGGCCGACCGCCAACAAAGGCCGCCACACAGGCAATTGCGAAGGATGCGTAGAGACCGACCTTGGGATCGACGCCCGCGATCACTGAGAAGCCAATCGCTTCTGGGATAAGCGCTAGAGCGACAACGATGCCCGAGAGTACATCGCCACGGATGTTGGAGAACCATTCCTGACGGTAGTTTGAAAGAGTTCGCATTTGAGATTTTTCACAGTTGATGCAACGGGCCGGGCAAAGCCCGGTCCACGAAATTGGAAGAGGTTGCGTTGCTGTGTTGTCTGGCGGATCGGCGGCCAGAAGAGCCACCCGGAATTTCACCGGGTCCTTGTGGATGAAGTTAACTAACCCACGCAGTTCGCTTTTGCAAATTCATATGGCTCTGATTTCTCCGCATCACGTAAGACGCTGCCAACGTGCGGACGAGAGGTCGCTTATCCCTTACGCGCATTTTGTTGCTGAAATCTCACATACTGCTTGCCATTCGCGACAATAGAGCGGGTCTAGAGCGGAACTTCCTTGGTTCTATCTCCGTGCCATCGGTCCACAATCAGTCCGGAGATGGTCCTCTTTCGAGAAAAGTGGAGAGAGCTATATAGCTTCTCACGGACCGGACACCGTCGAGGCGTTGAATTTCCATAAGGAAGTTCTCAAGGGATTCCGTATCTTCTGCCCGAACCTTAACCAGCACACAACCGTCTCCAGCAACCGTGTGAAGTTCCTCAACTTGGGGTTTGTCGACGAAAGCCAACAGTTGGCGGGTGGCGTTGTAGCTACTCGTATCGACGACAAGAAAGGTGAGGAGGGTCCGTCCGAGCTTGCAGCCGTCGAGAATAGCTACTGTATTCTTGATTACACCATCGCGCTTCAAGCGCTTGACTCGATCGTGAATAGCGGGAGCGGAAAGGTTTACGATCTTGCTAAGTTCGGCATAGCTTCGAGAAGCATCTTCAGCGAGAAGCCCTAATATTTTTCGGTCGGTTATATCAAGTTCGACCGGACGGTGTCGCTTTTGCCGAACAATATCTGTTTCTTTATGTGATGTGGGCAAAAGAGGTTTACCTCCGAATGAAATGTCTCATATGGGCATAATAGCCGAACATCGTTCGGAATGAAATGATTTACGGAGACTTCCCATGCCAGCCGCGCTATTCGCGCTGGCGATTGGCGCGTTCGGCATTGGCCTGACCGAATTCGTCATCGCCGGCATACTGCCGCAGATCGCCAATGATTTCGGCGTCGATATTCCAACTGCCGGTTTGATGGCCACGACTTACGCTTTGGGCGTCTTTGTCGGCGCTCCGGTTCTAACGGCTTTAGGCGCTAGAATACCGCGCAAGGCGATGTTAATCGGCCTTGCGCTTATTTTCACTCTTGGCAATGTTCTGACCGCGCTTGCGCCAACCTTTCCTATCGCACTGGCGGGCCGCATTTTGACGGCATTCAATCATGGCACATTTTTCGGCATCGGTTCCCTCATTGCAGCCTCCTTGGTTAGCAAGGACAGACAAGCAAGCGCAATCGCCTTCATGTTCTCAGGCCTGACATTGGCCAACCTATTTGGTGTACCTGTGGGCACGTGGCTTGCCCAGGTTTATAATTGGCGATTGGTATTCTGGGTGATCGCTCTGATTGGACTTGTCACAGTTTTCAGCATCGCGCTGCTCGTGCCACGTATCGAAGCTGGCAAAGCCGTCGCCATCAAGGCTGAACTAAGTGCTTTTGTTGATCCGCAGGTTTTGCTTGCCATGGGCATCACAATCTTCGGTCCCGCGGCCTTTTTCACTTCCATCACATACATCGCTCCTATGATGGTCGAAGAAGCCGGGTTTTCAGACACCGGTATCGCGTGGCTGATGGTGGCCTTTGGTCTCGGGCTGGCTGTTGGTAACTGGATCGGCGGTCGCTTCGCTGATAAATCTTTATTCGGTACATTATTCGTGACTCTGGCGGCTCAGGCAGTGATCCTGCTGATATTATGGCTTGGCGTCACCAGTGGTATCTTGGCCTTCGTGTCAGTCTTCCTGATGGCAGCGTTCGGTTTTGCCACAGTTTCGCCGATCCAGAAACTTGTGATGGACCGCGCCAGCCGTGCGGGTGCGCCCACGATGGCAGCGTCAGTGAATATCGGTATGTTCAATCTGGGCAATGCGATCGGTGCATGGGCGGGTGGGGCGACTATTGCAGCTGGATTTGGTTTAGCCTCTCCGAATTGGGCGGGTGCGATCTTGTCGTTTGTGGCACTCGCCTTGGCAGTCATTGCCCGGGCAAGTGCCGGCAACGTATATTCAGTAGCGCCCGCTGAATAGAGGAAACTCAGCCTTCAAATCGTCCCGTACTGTAAACGACGGCGACCTCGAATGGCGTCTTTTGCAAATCAATGTCCGAAAGTCGTCATTCGGTCGCAACCCTATGTGAGCAGGATCCAAATGGGCGTGGAATCAACTGATGCGGCGAACGTAGGATTATCCGTAGCGCGCAAAGATACCGCTGAGGTCGAGTTATTGGGTAAGCCCACGGAAGGCAAGGAGGCGGTCGGAGCCGATGTCCAGAAAGGGGTGCTGCTCGAACTGACAGGTGGGTTTTTTAGCACGTCAGGCCCAGATTTATCCGACAGCCCTAGGTTTCTCAGCAGGGTTGGGCCGGAATTTACCGTTACGTACTTCCCTGAGCGGTATCTATGCCTCAGCCTGTCCGAGGTCCAGAGCTTTGTTGCTTCGAGCGTGACGCTGGACGTTAATTGCGCTTACGTTTTCAGGGAGAGTTTTGATGTGAATGAAAATTTATTATCGAGTTTGTCGATACTCGCGCCGGACTCTGCCGGGGCATCAAATCACCAGGACATGCCAGCAGATGACGATCGACGGGTTGATGTTGTTTGACCGAATGGTCGTGCTTGACGGTACCTGTGGATCGGTGGAAACGGCACCGACGCAGAATGGGTGAACCTGAATTGTTCAGATGGACCCGGCTCAGTCGGCTCGTAACATGGAGAAAAGGAAGTGGGGAACTGGAATCGCATACTGGTGGCTACTACAACCCTTCTGATTGTTCCCGTTCAGACTCACGCGCAGGATGCGGATCTGGCCAAACAACTTTCAAATCCGATAGCATCGCTTATCAGTGTTCCGATGCAGTTGAACTATGACAGTGGGATCGGTCCCTCTGACGGTCACCGGACCACTCTTAATATCCAGCCGGTAATCCCGATATCCCTGAACGAAGATTGGAACCTGATTTCTCGTACTGTCGTTCCGGTGGTGTGGCAATCCGACGTAGCTGGAGATTCAGGCTATCAGTTTGGCCTGGGTGATACGATGCAGAGTTTCTTCTTTTCTCCAAAGAAACCCGGCCCGAACGGGGTAATCTGGGGCGCCGGTCCTGCCTTTCTCTTGCCCACGGGTACTAACGAACTGCTGGGAAGCGAAAAATTCGGCATCGGCCCGACGGCTGTTGCTTTAAAACAACACGGGCCGTGGACATATGGTGCACTGGCAAACCACATCTGGTCTGTTGCTGGTGACGATGAACGAGCCAACGTTAGTTCGACATTCCTCCAGCCTTTCGTCTCGTACACTACAAAGGATGCCTGGACGTTCGCATTGAATACCGAGAGTACCTATGACTGGGAACAGAACGAGTGGAGCGTTCCCGTCAACTTCACTGTAGCGAAACTTGTCAAGTTTGGCGAACAGCCGGTCAACCTACAAGTGGGTGCGCGTTATTGGGCGAAATCGCCTGACAATGGGGCTGATGGATGGGGGTTTCGGACCAGCGTCACATTTCTGTTTCCTAAATAATATACTTGCATGGGCAAGCTAGGCGCGTCGATCTGAAATACAGGTGGCTCGCATGCAAAACAGGGAACTGGCTTTTGTGCATGTGTGCCATACTAAAACTTCCTTCAAAAGCGGTCGTTTGCCAGGCGAGAAGTATACAACGCAACTTGGGTGTACACGTTAGCAAGCGTTAAGGGTGGTGCAGTCCATCCGGATTTTAGACGGGTTCGGGACTTGTCTGCGCCGATGGCGCTGATGCTGAATACGACGTGGCCGCTGCATCTGGCTACTCGGTGAATGATATTGTTTCAGCGACGCTCGGCTACATCGCTGTAGTCACGGACCACAGCAATGGTGGGGCCGAGTTCGACATCATCGAGAAAAGGAGCATATTGGGTTCTAGATCAAAATCGGATCAGCCGCTTTCGAGCGTTAATAGTCTGGGTAGCTTCGTCTCTCCGACACGGGCGATTTTAGAACTGGCTGCTCGCCATCAAGATAGCTGTCGCGGTTGGATGTCGTTTCCACCAGAACCAGCTACTTAGCTTCAATAGCGTACCGCCCAGTCGCGGCACGATTTCTGAAGCAAACTGGCGGCGATGAATAATTGGAGTAAGCCGCCGGTATTACTGCTTTTCATCAGCCGCCAGTGCGAGCTGCCCTTTACGCACCAACGGGCTGTTTTCGATATTCTCGCGAATGCGTGTGCTACCGGGTGTATTCGGCAGCGCTTTCGCTAGATTGCGGGCGTAATCTGTGGGCAATACCGGCGGCAGCATCGGCACGTACCGGTCGACCTTTGCCTCTATGACTACAGGCCCGTTGATTGCAAACGCCTCGTCCAGCACGGCTTCGATTTGTTCATATGTTTCGATGGTGAAACCCCGGGCACCCATGGATACCGCGGCGTTCGCAAAATCAATAGGCGCCAGTTCACATGCGAATTGCGGGTTGCCAAGAAACATCATTTGTTCCCAAGCTATCTGATTGAGCATCCCATTGTTGATAACCAATAGCTTGAGTGACAGTCCGTGGCGGACGGCGGTCGAAAACTCACCCATCTGCATAGCGAAACCGCCATCGCCCACTACACCGTAAAGCGGCCTGTTCGGATAAGCGATGCCCGCGGCGATCGCAAATGGGATGGCAGAGGCCATCGAGGCAAGTGCGCCCGAGACGGCAAAATCATTGTCGAGACTGAGATGTATATGTCGCGCGGCAAGTTCCGTGTTCTGGCCGGAATCGGCCACGAGTATACCGTTATCTGCAATGCGCTGACCGAAGGCTTTTACGACAGCCGCAGGCTTGAGCGTTGTGCCGGCATGCTCCTCTATCTGGATGAGCTTGTCGCGCCAATCGCGCATTCTATGTTGAGACTCGTTCAGAAATGTGCGTTCTTCTTTTCGATGCAACCGTTTGTTAAGCTTGCAAAGCGTCGCTTTTGCGTCTCCGACGAGGCCGGCTTCAATGGGATAACGCAACCCCAAGCGCTGTCCGTCGACGTCGATCTGCACTGCGCGAGCTTCGTCCGGATCGGGATAGTATTCAATGTAGGGGAAGGTCGACCCGACGATCAGCAACGCGTCGCAACGTTTCATGATTGCCTGCGAAGGTTCGGTTCCCAAAATACCGATGCCGCCGGTGCAGTGCGGATGCGCATCCGCCATCACCGTCTTACCGAGCAGCGCCTTGGCGACCGGAGCAGCGAGCAGATCGGCAGTGCACTGGAGTTCCTCACGAGCGCCGATAGCGCCACGTCCCACGAGGATCGCCACTCGTTCGGAACTGTTTAAGATTTCAACGGCACGATCAAGCTCGTCCGGATCAGGTACTGGGAGCCCGGAAAACGTCACGTTCGGTACATGACTGGGGCGATTACGGCGTGATCGCTTGCTTTCCGCAAGTGTTACCTCCTGCACGTCGCTGGCGATGGAAAGATGCGCGACACCGCGCTTTGAAAGGGCAGAACGACAGGCCAAGCTCGCGACATTCTGCATATGGGCCGCATCCTGGACAGCTACGTTATATAGCGAGACATCCCTGAAGATCTGGACTAGATCGACATCCTGCTGAGTGAAGGTATGCTGGAGATCATGAAACTGCATGCCGGTGATGGCAAGTACCGGCAATTGGTCAAGCTTGGCATCGTAAAGGCCTGTCAGAAGATTTGTACCGCCTGGTCCAGAGGTCGCAAGGCAGACACCCAGTCGACCCGTTGCACGGGCATAGCCGGAGGCCATGAAGGCTGCAGACGCCTCATGGCGTACCTGCACGAACTGGATTCTATGTTGTCGGATGCGAAGCGCCTCCATAATCCCGTTGATCCCGTCACCCGGCAGGCCAAAAACGACTTTCACTCCCCACTCTATAAGGGTCTCGACGAGAACGTCGGAGGCATTGTGTGATTGAGCTGTCACGATCGGCTCCTTAATACGAAATGTAATCGCACCTCTAACTTGCGAAAACTTGGTCGGTTCCTCAGTCTATTGTGAGAGTAAGCGCTGAGGGGAGGCACATACATGAGCTCCACTGTCACTATTTCAGAACGCTGCCCGGAAGTCGAAACGCCTGGATCCGGAGCAGAAACCAGATGGCTGATCAGAAATCTGAATACTGCTATTCGTCTCCATGGATGACGACATGGAGAGTTTAATCGCTCAATAAACGCCTGGTACGTGATGTTCACCCTTGAGAAAACTTCATGGTCCGCCAGCCATTGCGCCGACAACGACCAAAACAATTGAATCGACGTCGATTAAACCCTTGACGGCCACCTGGTCCTCTTGCCGCTGCACGCTGAGGCGAAGTGTGTCTCAGCGGCTTGCCGTTCGAGCTCTTCGATGACGGCGTTTGCGGCCTTTGCTTCCATCGTTTCTCCAACCATATCGCGGATACCCATTTCAAGATAACTCCCATTCTTGCGCTCGCAGCCGTCTCTGCATTCGTGTTTGAGCCGGTGGCTCAGAGCGCGGGCAAACAAATGCAACTTTGTACCGAGCACCCATATGGTTGCCACGTTGCCGGCAAGACGGACGTAGATCAGGCAACAAGGCCGGCGTCCGATGATTGATGCGTGTACATCTCTTAACTGTAACAGTTCAAGATTGTTCCGCCTTTAAGAAGCGGGCTGCAGTCGGTAATCGCCAGATAGTCTAAAAGTAATGGCCCCCTCGGGATTTGCACTGGAAATGGAACCGGCGACTGAAATAAAAGTTGGGTGCCTTTGACGAGGACATTCAATATGAGCTCGGGAAAATGGAAAAGTCGTCTCCGGAAGGCAAAAGCGGGTACAGAGCTTGAGCAGGTCGCCGCACTTCCTTATCGCTTCGATAACGGGCGGCTGGAGATTTTGCTCCTGACAACCCGCCGTACCCGGAGGTTTACCTTGCCTAAGGGTTGGCCAATGAAAAAGAAAAGCCTTGGTGAAGCAGCAAGCATAGAAGCGCGGGAAGAAGCAGGGCTTGAAGGTGATCTCTCCACCGACCCAATCGGTCATTTCTTCTATTGGAAGCGTCTACAAAAAGTGTTTGTCCCCGTCAAAGTAAGGGTTTTTCCGCTATATGTAAGGAGGGAATTCGCCAACTGGCGGGAAGACAAGGAACGTTATCGTAAATGGCTGTTCCCGGATGAAGCTCGGCTTCTGATCGATGAGCCAGAACTTGTTAGCCTTCTCGAGACTCTCGATGGAACTGTTACCAAACGGGATCAGGCTGGCAAAGTGGGACACATGGACAAAGAACGCTAACTGCATTCCGGATTGGAGATACTAATGAAACTCCTGCTTTGGGTTTTTCTGGGCATAATGGTCCTGTTGATGGCAGTGGCGTTGTTGCGCGGAATCGACCGGAATTCGATTAGCGAGCAAAACTCACCGCATTCCCTGCAGACCGATCCGCCGAACTGATTTCGCGCAGTAAAAAGACCTAAGATACTTCTGGATCGAGACGCTAAATGTTGCAAGATTTTTTTGACAGAGACGCAAAATACGTTGCACCGGAACTTATTGGGTGGAAGTTTTTCGTTGACGGGGTAGGAGGCATGATTGTCGAAACCGAAGCCTATGGCCGACACGATCCTGCTTCTCATAGCTTCAAAGGCCCGGGTCTCAAAAACAAATCGATGTTTGGTACTCACGGAAGGTCATATATCTATCGAATCTACGGCTTATACTGGTGCATGAATTTCGTTTGTGCCAATGCTTCCGCCGTGCTTCTTCGTGCGATTGCTCCGCTGAAGGGAATAGAACTGATGGAAAAGCGAAGAAACACCAACCGTATCTCTGATTTGTGTTCTGGACCTGGTAAACTCTCTATTGCCTTGGCCCTAACCGGTAAACTGGACGGGGCCTCACTTGCGGAGGAGCCGTTTTCGCTCGAACCTCGTTGTCACGAGTTTCGGATAGAATGCGGTGAACGCATCGGGATAAGATTCGCGAAAGATCAGCAACTAAGGTTTTGGCTTTCCCAAAGCCCTTATGTAAGTCGACCTGGGTCTTAGCCCGCCACACTTATACTGTGTCGGAAAAACAATCTTAGCCGCAGCGTCGCAATGGTAAACTCCTCAAGGCTGCGAGGATTGGATCACAAAAATCACCTGCCAGGCTCAGGCACCTGGCAAAACCAGTTTATCCACATAACAACCCATTGGGGACGAATTGTCATTGCAGTTTGCGGTGCGTTTTATCCGGACGTTGTTTTTATGGGCCAACTTGGATGTTGCCAGACAAGCTAGTACAAGCTCAGTAGATCTTAACGCTTTGCCGCATCGCTTTCCGCAAACGTTCTCTCCAGAAACTGCTCGGTCGTCGCATCGAGGTGAGCCTTGAGCCAATCGGCCATGGCGATCTCTTCCTGTAGGCTCTGCTCGCACGCCTGCACAATATCTTCTTCATTTAGTCTCCGGGCAGCCGCGATCAGTATAGTATATGAAGCAATTTCCATGTTCTCGAACGCAAAACTGGCTAGCGCTCGTGGACAAAGGGTATCCATAGTTTGACTGCAGCGATTGCGACGAAACCGAGGTAGGATTCCTTGGTCTTGTCGTATCGGGTTGCGACCCGTCGCCAGTTCTTGAGCTTGTTGAAGAGGCGCTCGATCTGATTGCGCCATTTGTATTTGGCTTTGTCGTGCGGGATTGGTTGGCGTCTGTTGCTCTTTGTCGGAATGACGGCCTCGATATCGGCGCGGGCGATCTCTTCGCGAATGGCGTCAGCGTCGTACCCCTTGTCGGCGAGGAACGCCTCGATCCGGTCGGAGATCATCCGGAACAAAGGCGCGAAGCCTTGGGTGTCATGCGTTTGTCCGGGCGTCAGGACAAAGCCGAGCGGTCGGCCTTTCGCATCGCACCGGGCATGGAGCCTGGTTGTGAAACCGCCGCGCGATCGGCCAAGCGCCTCGGTCTCTTGAGTCCCCTTTTTATGCC